>PMBP01000099.1:0-1061 GCA_003152975.1 Phycisphaerales bacterium
AGGAGGATGTCGCCGTTGGCCAGGTATAGGGCGCGGGTGTAGCCGGCGTGGAAGTAGTGTGCACTCAACAGGCGAATGATGCCCGTGGCCAGCTCGACTTCGTACACATCGCCGAAGGTCCGCTCGAGAAACAGGATTCGCTTGCCGTCATGGGACCAGTCGGCCCGCTCGCCGAAGTAGGTCATCTGCCGGATATGCGGCGGCAATTGTTCGAGAGGCGAGCCAGATGCGGCCAACGCCGGGACACTGATCCCCATGCATCCGAACATCATTGTTGCCACGAAAATCGTTCGACAAGTTTTCATGATCGATCGCTCCTTGCTTGATGGCTTCCACTTTTTATCATATCTATAGTCTATCCGGTATAGTTATTTTATCCGATCGCCAGACGAATCGCATCGAAGAGAAAGTTGGCGGCGAACCAGGCCATGACCGCGCCGCAGGCATAGAGGATGATCCGCTGGTTGCGGTCGTTGAGAAACAGTCGGCCGTGAAAGGCCGTCAGGGACAGGATGGTCAGCCAGACCAGATCGCAGAGCCAATGGACCAGGGCAAACAGGCCGAACCCCAGCCAGCCGAACGGGCGGGCATCGATCGTCAAGTTTAGCCCGACAGTGGCCCACCAGAAGAGGAAATAGGGGCTGGAGGCCGAGAGGAGAAAACCGGTGGCGACCGGGCCGGTCGTCGAGGGGGCGGCGGCCAGCGGATTGGGGTGGCGGGCCTGGCGAATCATTCCATAGGCCATCCACAACAGGAACGCACCGCCGACGAGGCCGACAATGATCTTGAAGATGTCGGCTTTGAGATAGGGGGCCAGGCCGATCATGATCAGGTAGATCAGGGGGATTTCGAGCATGCCGTGGCCGATGGCGATCCACGATCCGGCCCAGCGGGACCGGGCACCGTGGGTCAGCGTCGCGGCGCTTACCGGGCCGGGGGCCATCACGCCCGAGAGGGAGATGGCAACGACATTAAAGAGGAACAGGATCAGGTCCATGGGTTATTCGCCGATGATCTTGATGAGAACGCGCTTGGGGCGCTTGCCGTCGAACTCGCCGTAG
>PMBP01000099.1:1090-2802 GCA_003152975.1 Phycisphaerales bacterium
ATGTGCATGGCGTTGCACAGCAGCAGGCCCTCCTGGATGCCGCTTTCGGCCAGGGCCATCTCGACCTGCGGGGTGATGTTGATCAACTCGCGGCGGCCGCGGGTCTGAAAGGTCATTTCCTTGCGGAAGCTTTTCATGGGCAAATCCCTGTGACGATACTCTGACTCGGTTTTATCTGCTCACCATCGAAAGCGTGATTATAGGGGATCGGAGCAAAGGATACAAGAGTCGCTGGGACCAGGATTTAGGATATAGGGGTTAGGATATAGTAAAAGACAAACAATGTCCGCAGATTACGCAGATTTCACAGATTCAATTCCTCACGCAAAGGCACCAAGGCGCGAAGGAATATTTTAGACGCGATTAACACGATTTACAGGATTTTTTTACCACAGAGAAACACAGAGGGGCACAGAGGGATCGGCCTGCTCCAACGCGATTGTCGTCGCTGCGGCCGATCGAAATAGTCGCCGGTCGCTCGTCTGGTGGTCGTAAGCAAATTACCCCCAAATAACTTTGGGGGCTTCCATAAAGTATTTTCGGGCAATTGAGAGGGTACGATAACGGCGGATTATTTGCTTGCGTTTTTCGGAAAATATGGTATAATGTTGTGCCTATCGGGTCGGTAGAATTTCGGAGAGGGTATTTGCGAAAACAGGAAGGGGCAATTCTATGATGGATTCCCACAGACGCGGTTTTGGGCCGAGCGGGGTGATATTTTGCGCATTTTTTACATTCGCGGCGATTGGTTGGGCGGGGACTTATTCCGGCGGGTCGGGGACCGTGGCGGACCCATTCCAGATCGCCTCGGCGCAAGATCTGATCGAACTGGGGCAGACCCTGGACGACTATCGCGATACCGCATATTTTATCCTGACGGCAGATATCGACCTGTCGGATTACACTTTTTCGCAAGCGGTGATCGCACCATTCGTTTACAATGAGGAGGAGGAAACCTACGATGGGCTGAATTTTGACGGCCGGTTCAATGGAAACGGGCATACGATTTCCCACCTGACCATTCTCACCCAGACGGCTGCAGGAAACTTAGGCCTGTTCGGAGAGCTGGGCGGGGATGCGGTGGTGGAAAACCTGCGTTTGGAGCATATATCAATTTCGCACATCGACAAGGCCAATTTCGTCGGTGGGTTGTGCGGGCTCAACAATACGGGGTGGATCCAGGGATGTTCCGTGTCAGGGACAGTCAACGGCAACAGGTATGTCGGCGGCCTGTGCGGTTATAACTATTATGGTACGATTACCCGATGCGAGTCGTCGTCGGCCGTTCAGGGACAGACCTTTGTCGGAGGATTATGCGGGTACAATACATACACGAGCGAGCGTTGTTTTGCGACCGGAATGGTGAACGGAGGAGATGGCTCCGTATATCTGGGCGGCCTGTGCGGGTTGAACAACGGACCGCTGGTTGACTGTTATGCGAAGGGATCGGTGACCTGCGGGGACGATTCGTTGTATGTGGGCGGACTTGCGGGGTCGAATAATGGAGGGACCGTGACCCGGTGTTACTCCACAGGGGCTTTGATGCGGGGGCAGGGAGGGAATTATTTCGGGGGATTGTGCGGGGAGAATAATCTTGGCACCGTGAGCGACTGTTTCTGGGATACGCAGACCAGCCACATGACAAGCAGTTCCGGGGGCACGGGCAAGACGACGGCGGAGAAGAAGACGCTTTCGACCTAAACTCCGGCCTG
>PMBP01000492.1:0-893 GCA_003152975.1 Phycisphaerales bacterium
TTCTTGCCAACAACTGGCTGAAAGGGGTTTAATTGTAAATTGACAATGCTCTGTTGATAACCTTAAGCGGCACGGTAGAGGATCATCAGGTAGTCAGTCAGAATTTTGACAAAGCATTTGCGTTCACGGGAAGCAGGGGTTTGACTTTCTCGCCGCGTCCGTCTCGCCCACCGCCGCCGTTCCCGATCGAGATCGTCATCCCGAGCGAAGTTTGCGCCATGGCCGTAGTCGAGGGATCTCCTATCACCAGCGATCAGCAACCAGCGACCAGCGACTTTATAGATATCCTAACCCCTATAACCTGTATCTTTTCCCAGCGATCCGCGACTCGGTGAAACGATAATTCCCTTGCTTTTCCCCGGCGAATTCCGTATAATTCAACTTTGGACTTTGCCCGGAGATGACCCCTATGAAAAAGANNCTTTTCATGGCCGCACTCGTTGTCGCTGCCTTTTCCGTCGATTCCTTTTCCGCCTCCTATTCCGGTGGCACTGGAGCCCCCAAAAATCCCTACAGAATCTCCACGCCGGCCGACTTGTTCACCTTGGCGAACACCCCAGCCGATTACGACAAGCATTTTATCCTGACGGCCGATCTTGATCTGGCCGGTCTCGGGTCGAACATCGGCGGTACTTTTCCCAGAGCCCTCATCGCCCCGGATACCAGTAGCGGAAACCTGGATTTTGACGGCGTCGCGTTTACCGGCCGGTTCAACGGCGACGGGCACGCGATCCGCAACTTAAAGATCGTAATCCCGATATTTAGCGCAGAGCGAACCTATCTGGGCCTTTTTGGCTGCCTGTCCGGTCAAGGGGTGATTGAAAATCTGGGCTTGAAGGATATCGTCATTGACTGCGGAGACGCGTCCTACTGTGTCGGCGGCCTGTGCGGAT
>PMBP01000492.1:919-7879 GCA_003152975.1 Phycisphaerales bacterium
CGGCGTTATTACCAATTGCGATCCCGAATGCAGCGTGTATGCCGGGGGCAACTCCTTCGGCCTGGGTGGTTTGTGCGGCAGGAACTATAGCGGCCCCATCACCAATTGCACGGCGGCCGGGTCGGTCACTGCGGAGATCGCTTCGCCAACTCCAGCCGCCGGCCTGGGCGGATTGTGTGGGATGAATACCGGCACAAGCCCCATCACCAATTGCCGATCCTCCAACACGGTAACCGGAAATAATGGTTCCTTTTATCTCGGCGGTTTGTGTGGAAGTAACGAAAGTTCGATCACCGATTGCAGCGCATCCGGAAAAGTTTCCGGCGGACTATCGACCTATCGTCTCGGCGGCCTGTGCGGGTATAGCTACGGCACGATCAGTAACTGTTCGGCCACCGGCGCCATCGCCACGGGAGAGGGATCCTGGAGTCTCGGCGGCCTGTGCGGACTGAACTCCGGTACGATCGCCGGCAGTTACGCTACCGGCGTCCTCTCGATAGACGGTGATTCGTGGCAAATCGGCGGTCTGTGCGGCACTAACGAGTTGGGAACCATCAGCCATTGCCACNNGGAAAAGTGTCCGGCGGCGGCAGTTGGATGGGAGCGATCGGCGGTCTGTGCGGAGCCAATGAGGGAATCCTCAGCCGCTGTTTTGCCACGGGAGCTGTGGTTGGCTATATCTACGCCCATCATCTTGGCGGCCTGTGCGGAAATAACTCCGGTGCCATCACCGCTTGCTACGCGACCGGTTCGGTCACCGGAGGGGATGCCACGCTGTCTATCGGAGGTTTTGTGGGTCAAAATTCCAACGGCAAGATCATTCGCTGCTATTCGATCGGAAAACCTGACGGACCTGAAACCTCCAATGCCATCGGCGGCTTTTGCGGTCAGGTCGATCCCGGCGACGGTTTTGAAGATACGGGCAATTTCTGGGATCTGCAAACCTCGGAAACGACCGTCAGCCCAATGGGGACCGGCAAAACCGACGCCGAGATGAAAATCCACTCGACCTTCACCGCCGCCGGCTGGGACTTCGTCCAGACCTGGGGAATCGAAGAAGGGCAGATCTATCACTACCTTCATTCCCAGCCCTCGGCCGACCTCAATTACGACGGCCGCGTGGACTTGGCCGACTTCGCCATCTTCGCCGCCCAATGGCTCCACGGGACATAAATCGGTAGAATAGTTTGGCCAGTTTTGCCAACTCAACCACAGTTTCCCTCTCACCTCCGGACCATCTCGGCGATGTTCTGTCGCTCGAGTTGCTCCATTCGTTTTCGTTTCTGGAGGAAGGTATCGTAAAGCCGCTGCTCCTCTTCGTTCCAGGTGTTGGCCTCGGTGTAGTCCCCGCAATACGGCACGCCCAAGTCGATCCAGCAGGCCAGCAGGGCGTTCTCTTTTTCGGATAAACGAACATCGTAATGTCCCTTATTGAGAAGGGCGATCAGTCCGCTTTTGGTCGCACCCGCCGAGTAGGGCGGCAGCATCTCCGGAACTGACATGACATTGACCCAATTGATGATCCTTCCGCGGTCATCCCCGCGATAAACATTCTCCCCCTCATCTTTCAGAGTCCTCGCCTGCGTCATCGTCAGGTACGACCGGCTCCACTTCCTCCGTGCGGCCGGGTCTGCAACCTCCGTCCCCAGCAGGTTGTAGGCCGCCGTCGTCTTCCCGTCGTGGCAGCGTGTGCAGTGCTGGTCGAGGATCGGCTGGATCTGCCGTCGAAAGCTGAATCCCCCCTCCAGTCCGAAGAACGGCTCCAGCTTCGCAGGCCCGGCCTCCATCGCCTGTGTGGCGTGTCCGGCGAGGATCGCCGAGGTGTTCTTGGACTCGTGGCATCCCACGCAGGAGAACGATTCCCCCGGCTGCAGCGTCGACCAGCTCCGCATCGTCTGGACTACATGCTGGCGGCTGTCGAGGGCCTGAAAATAGACCGGCGTCTGTGCCGGCACGCGAAAACAGGCCGACCCGTCCTCATAAACCCGCGCTGTGCCCAGTACCCGCTTGACATCCCAGCTCCCGTTACCCACCGCCACCGGCGTGCTGGCCAGAGCCCCTCCGCCGGGCCCTTCGTTGGTTGTTTGGCCGATCCCCGCACACCGGAATTCGATCGCCACCACCCGCAAGCTCTTGACGGTCCCGCGCGGCACGCCCCTCAAGCCCGACCCGGAGTAGATATCCTGCACATAGTAGATCCCCGCCGTCTGGCTGTAATCCACCGCGTCCGGTCGCGGGTGCGGGCGTTTCCTCGCCCTCAGCGGGACCGGCTGGTTACACGACAGCCGAGGGTCGGATGCCAGCATCTCGCGATTTCCATCCATGTCGAACCAGTACAGTTTGAATTTCCGATCGTACGGGTATTTCCCGTCCGGCGGCCACTCCCCGGCCGGATAAAACGCCGCCAAACACTCCGTCTCGCTGAGCGGATATGGATACCCAAACAGGTTGCCATCCTGCCCATAGGCGTCCACGTGGACCGCCTCGGTCTTTCGGATCGGCGCGATCAACTGAATCCCGGCCGACTCCTGCCGACCCCGCGACGGATCGACCACGATCAACTTGCCTGTCTGGATCGTGTGATGTCCCGACGCGATAGCCAGAATCTTCGTCGTTCCTGGGATTCCTCGCGCGTGCAGGATCGAGGTCGGAAACCACGAGTTGTTGCCGTAGAATTCCGTCTGCCCGGTCCCGTATGCGGACATTTGGAATAGGGATTGGACAAATATCTGCCCACGGTCGTTGTACTCCCACCGCGTGTAAATCACCCGCCCATCCTCCAGCACCGTCGGGTAATTGTCGTGCACCTGGTCAAAGGTCATCCGCCGCAGAAATCGCCCGTCGGCGTCGCAGGTATAGAGATTACTTACCTCCGTCCACCAGCAATCCACCGTCTGCACGCATCGCGTCGAGTTGAAAATGATGTCCCCGTCCGGCAGATACGCCGGCTCGTAATCGGCAAAACCAAGCCCCGAAGTGATCGTCCGGATCTGACCCGACGCGACCTCGTACTCGTACAAATGGTAGTCGTCTTCCCGGTCCGATTTCTTCCACGAAAACAAAATCCGGTCGCCCTCCCACGACACCGCCGGGTCGCGGATCACGCCGCCATTATCGCCGATCAACTCGCGAACCTTCGGCTCGGCGCCCCACAAGTCCAGCACGCACAGTGCCGATCCCGGCACAAAGTGCCGCTCGTTCTGCGCATCCGAAAGCCCTTCCGTATAGGCGTAGTGCGATCCCCCGAGATTGTAGTGCCGCGTGAAGACTATCTGCGGACAAAGCGTCCGGATCCGTTCCAGCCGCGTTTTCCGGAGCTGCTGGCAGCCGTCAAAATACAGTTCCAGCCACGCCGGATCTCCGGCAGGGGGATTCTGCTTATGGAGAGCTTCCATTCGATTGCCGTACACTGCCCCCTCCGCGCCAATCTGATCCAGCACCCGCCCGATCATCGCCTGTTCGATCCCGTTGTCGGCCGAGCCGGCCAGCCACTCGGTAATCCGCCCCGACGAATCCCGGCACAGCCAGTCCCATTCGATCGGATACTCAGTCTGCAGCCGGGCCAGGGCTTGTATCGCACGGGATTCAATCGCGTCGGCCGCCCCCCGGCCAACCTCCTGCCGCAGGGCCGTCAAACGCTCGACGCAGGCCGACGAGGGACGAGCGGACATTCTCGCCGCCGCACCGCTCGACTCCTGCGCCGCCCCCGCCATGCTGCAAATCCCGCCCACCAGCGTTAAAACTGTAATCCAGTATCGAAACATCGTTTACCCAGTCATCTTCTGTCGATCGAGTCCAGGAATCCCTCCACCCCCGTTCGGACTATCATGCCGGATTTTCGCCGGCTTTTCAAGCTCATTTCTCCCGTCGAGTGGGATAACCTGGGAACTTTGTATCCCCCTGAGAAGGAAACGATGTTTCCTGGCTATCCTATATTCAATAGTCAATCCTCTTGCATCCCCCGCAAAAGGCCGTACAATGTTCCGCTCTGAGAAACGAAAATTCCTGAGAATTATCCGGGTTACTCATGCAGCGAAAAACGACAACGAAACGGGCCAAACCACGGCTCCGCATCGGTCTGGTCTATGACCTGCGAGCCGACTATCTGTCCATGGGCTACGGCCCCGAAGAGGTCGGCGAGTTCGACAGCGTCTCGACGATCAACGAACTGGACAAGGCCCTGACAGCGTTGGGCTACCGCGTCGAGCGGATCGGCCACGGCCGCCGCCTCGCCGAGTTTCTTGTCGCCGGCCGCCGCTGGGACCTGGTCTTCACCATTGCCGAGGGCCTGTACGGCCGCAGCCGCGAGGCCCAGGTTCCCGCGCTGCTGGAGCTGTACGGCCAGCTCTACACCTTCTCCGACCCGCTGACCTCGGCCGTCACCCTCGACAAGGCCGTCTCCAAGCGGCTCGTCGCGGCCGCCGGGCTCTATACCCCGCCGTTTGCCGTCATCGAGCGGCCTGCCGACCTTCGATCGGTCAAGCTGGCCTACCCCGTCTTCGCCAAGCCCATCGCCGAGGGTACCGGCAAGGGCGTGGACTCCGCCTCGCGGATCGACAACGCCCGCCAACTGGCGACCGTCTGCACGCGGCTGCTCAAGCAATACCGCCAGCCGGTTCTCGTCGAGGAATACCTGCCCGGCCGCGAGTTCACCACTGCCATCCTCGGCACCGGGCCCGACGCCGAGGTCCTCGGTACGATGGAAATGACCATTCTCGAAGGGGCGCCGGCGAAGGATTACTCCTTCGAGGTCAAAGAAATGTGCGAAAAATATGTCCATTATTTCGAGATGCCCCGAGGCCGCCTCCGCAAGGAAGTCGAAAAGCTCGCCCTCGGCTCTTACCGCGCGCTGGAGTGCCGCGACACCTCCCGCGTCGATACCCGCCTCGATCGCGAGGGCAAGCCGGCGTTTTTGGAAGTCAACCCGCTGCCCGGCCTGCACCCGTCGCATTCCGATCTTCCGATGATCGCCACCCAGCAGGGCATGCCCTATGTCGAGCTGATCGGCCGTATCGTCAACAGCGCCCTCAAGCGCAAGGAGCCAATAAAATGACCGAAGGCCTGTCGGTTCTCGTTCTGTACAACACCAACCCGCCCCACCTTCAGAGGACCTTCGCCGAAAGCGAACTGGGCGTGCTTGACGAGGTCAACGCCGTCTGCAAAGCCCTCAAGGCCCTCGGCATCCCCCATCGCCAGGCCGGCGTGCAAAACCTCCGTGAGGTTTCCGGCATCCTGGCCACCGCCGCCGAGCGGCTCGTCTTCAATCTCGTCGAGGGCTTTGCCGAAAATCCCGCCGATGCGACGATGGTCCCATCGCTGTGCCGGGCCTGGCGCCGCGGCTGGACGGGCAACGACACGGCCCCCCAGCTCCTGACACTCGACAAATGGCAGACCAAGGCCGCCCTGCGGCAAAACGGCCTGCCGACGCCGCAGGCCCTGATCATCGAGCAGGAATCCAAAATCCGCGGCGAACTGTTTCCCGGGCCGTACATCGTCAAACCCTTGCGGGCCGACGCCAGCGAGGGCATCGACAACCGCAGCGTCGTTCCCGCCAAAGACGAGCGGCTCTACGACGCCGTTCAGCGTATCCACGACCAGTTCGGCGACTCGGCGATGATCGAGCAGTACATCGACGGCCGCGAGTTGAATGTCTCGGTATTGTGGAAGGATAATGACGCCATAGTTCTCCCGCTGGCCGAGATCGACTTTTCCGCCTTCGACGCAAGCCGCGTCAAAATCGTTGGCTACGAGGCCAAGTGGCGGCAGGACAGCTTCGAATACCAGAACACCCCGCGGGTCATCCCCGCCCCGTTGCCCGAAGAAGTCGCCCAGCAGGTCCGCGAGCTGTCGATCAGCGCCTGCCGCGCCGTCGGCTGCGACGATTACTGCCGCGTCGATTTCCGCCTCGACGATCAGCTCCGGCCCTATATCCTCGAAGTCAACGCCAACCCGGATATCTCGCCGGAAGCGGGCTTTGCCGCCGCGCTGCAGGCCGCCGGAATCGCCTTCTCGCAATTTGTCGCCTCCTGCATCGACCGCGCCCACGACCGGATGCGCAATCATTCGATCGCGCCGACGGCGATCGCGGCCAATGCCCAATCGACGGGCACGACGATCCGCTTCGTGCGGACCGGCGATCTGGAGCCGACCATCGCCATGCTCGAGAGCACCCACTTTTTCTACCCGGCCGAGGTGGAAGTCGCCCGCGAGGTCCTGGCCGAATCCATCAGCCACGGCCCCACCGGCCATTACCAGTCGCTGGTCCTCGAAGAAGCCGGCCGCATCCTCGGCTGGATTTGTTTTGGCCCCACGCCCTGCACGCTGGGGACCTTCGACATTTACTGGCTGGCCGTGGACCAATCCACCCAGGGCCGAGGCCTCGGCTCGCTGCTGCTGGACGACTCGCAGCGGCGGATCGCCGAGCGGGAAGGTCGGCTGATTATTGTCGAGACTTCGGGCAGAGAAAGATATGATCCCACCCGCGCCTTCTACGAAAGACGCGGATATGCCCTCTCCGCCCGTTGCAAAGATTTCTACGCCCCCGGCGACGACAAAATCATCTACACCCGTTTCCTCGTATAACCATCACCCCACCGCCTCGCTTGTGGAGGGCCCCACTCAGTCGAGTCCGTTGTTTGTGTAGGGACGATTCGCGAATCGCCCCTTCGTCGATGCCGGTACAACCCGGTCCATGTTCCGCACTTCCTATGTTTCCAATGAGCACAATATCGACCGCCAGTATCTTGACCCTCTTGCCGGTTCGCCGTATAATCAGTTCGGTTACGACAATCTCGACCGGTTAACCGACCTGGGCAATCAATTCGTTTAGACGCGATTAACACGATTTACACGATTCAAAAAAGGTAGTGGAATGGAGATCGACAAACTGACCGAGCAAATCATCGGTTGCGCCTTTCGCGTCCACAACGAGTTGGGTTCGGGCTTTCTGGAAAAGGTCTA
>PMBP01000109.1 GCA_003152975.1 Phycisphaerales bacterium
TTATCCTTGAGCGTCAGGATGTCGCGGAGGGCTTCGCCGATGGGCGGCAGATAGGTTTCGATATAGACGCGTTTTTTCATTTCGTCGTGGATGCGGCGCTGGCGGCGGAGATACATTCCGAGCTTGCGGCCACATTCCTGAATGGCCAGCTTGATTTCCTTGATGATCTCGGGGTAGTGGGCGATGGCCTCCTTGCTTTCGGAAGTGAACGTGACCCAGACCGAGGCCATGTGGATCATCAGCATGGCGGGTCCCCCGGGCAAAGCGCCTCGACTCTGGCTAAGGCCGTAGTTGCGCCAGGTGATTTCCAGGACGGATTTGTAGAAGGCGCAGGCGGACTGCTGATAGAGCAGCGGAACGCGATTGGCAAACCGCGTTAGCCGCAGGAGGGGTTCTTTGTCCGACTCGGAGGGGCCGCCGCCGCTTTCCGATTCGTCCTTGTCGCGGAAGCCGTAGGCCATGGCCGCTTCGATGAGGAAGGGATTGCCGCGATAGACGGCGGGCTTGCGGGTACAGGCGGTGTAAAACTCGGCATCGACGACCCGCTTGAGGCCTTCCATCAGCTTTTCTTCGCCGATGGGGCCGATGCAGTCCGTCGGCGGGGCCATGAGCTTGGTGGTATTGATGGCCTCGTGGAGGTGTTCAGCATCTTTAAGAGTAATTTTGTCGGGATTCAGTCGGACAGACAGCTTGGCCTTCTGGACGATGTCGGAGGCCAGACGAGGACTTACGCGGGAGAATTCCGCACGGAGAAACTCGACGAGCGTTTTGCTGGTACTTTGGCGGGCCATCTTAAAGAGGATGCCAATCTCGACCCCATACGGGTGGGGCTTGATCTCGACGGGCAGAAACGGCATCTCATTGTTGCGGCGAGCGTACTCGTAACGGTTGCCGTCGGGGGCGTTGTAGATCAGGGTCGCGTGGGGATTGGCGATGGCCGTCTGGGTGACATACTCATCGACGGACTGGCGGCCTTTCTGATAGCGGCCCTCGAGCGTGATCGTAACGCTGGTGCCGGTGGGCAGATCGAATTCGCATTCTTCGTCGAGGATGACTTCGGGCCGGTTGCGGGTGGTGTCGATCTGGACATGATAGTGGCAGGCGCTCTTTTTGGGACTGGTACGCGAGATGATCTGCACCGGTTCGCCCGTGGTCAGGAGGCCGTACATGCCGGCGGCGCTGATGCCGATACCCTGCTGGCCGCGGCTCATCTTGAGGGTGTGGAACTTGCTACCGTACAGAAGCCGGGCGAAGATATTGGGCACCTGCTGCTTGACGATACCGGGGCCGTTGTCCTTGACGGTGATGGTGAATTTGTTTTCGCTGTTGGCGACCGGGCGGATGTCAATGGTGATATCAGGCAGGATGTGGGCCTCTTCGCAGGCGTCGAGGGAATTATCGACGGCCTCCTTGATCGCTGTCAGCAGCGCCTTGCGGGGATTGTCAAACCCGAGCAGGTGGCGGTTCTTGGCGAAAAATTCGCTGACGGAAATATCCCGCTGCTTGGCGGCCATCGACTCGGCGGTGGCGGCCTGATGGCGGGACTTGCGTTGGCGAGGCAAATCGCCGGCCCGGGATTCCGATTCATCCCGGGCCGGTTTGTTTTGCGGTTCGGTTGACGATGCACTTTCCGCGGCGGGCTGATCGAGCACGGCCGCGACGGTCGGGGTTCCGGCAGATTCCTGCGACGGATTCTCTTCAAAAGCAAAACTCAACTGGTTTCCTTTTGAAACCTTCCTGGCTGACATACCACAAACTCCATTTTCTTACGCCGACCGCCGGCGGGTTCGCCGCCACGGTGCTGATGTTTCAAAGAGCCAACCGATTGATCAATCCAGATTGCAGTGATAGATCTCGTTGACGAAGTCTAAGTCCCTGAGTTCTTTGAGGACGGCTTCGCCGGGGGCCTTGTCGAGACTGACGGCCAGGATGGCCTTGCCCTGATCGAGCTTTTGGCCGACACCCATGGTGCTGATGTTGATCTTGTGGCGGCCGAGAATCGTGCCGACATGGCCAATAACGCCGGGCTTGTCGTCGTTGAAGATGACGGCCAGCGTACCCTTGGGCGTCACCTCGACATTGAAGCCGTCGATCTCCAGAATCCGGAAGATTTTGTCGCCGAAGATCGTGCCTCGGACATAACGGGTGACCTTGTCGGTGGAGACGGTCGCCGAAAAGCTGGAGGCGACATCCTGCGGCTCTGGATTCTTGACTTCGTCGATCGTAATTCCCCGCTCTTTGGCCATGAGGGCGGCGTTGACAATGTTGACGGGCGATTCGCTGTGCGGCTGCATCAGGCCGATGGTGAAGGCCGTGGTGACGGCGGCCAGGGGCTTGGCGGCGATTTCGCCGCGGTATTCGACACGGACGCTCTTGACATGGCCGTGGGCAATCGTGGCCAGGACGGTCCCGATACGACGGGACAGTTCGGCGTACTGGGTCACCAGCGGCGGCAGAGAGGCCATCGAGGGGGCATTTATTGCGTTGCGGATGGATCCGCCCTTGAGGGCATCCACAAGAATCTGGGCGGCCTCGACAGCGACTTCGACCTGGGCCTCATGGGTACTGGCGCCGAGGTGCGGGGTGACCAGACAGTTGGCCAGGTCTTTGAACCGCATGTTCTCCGGGGGCTCCTTGGAAAACACATCCAAGGCGGCGCCGGCGATGGTGTTGGCCTGCAAGGCGTCGTACAGAGCATCCTCGTTGATCACGCCGCCGCGGGCGCAATTGACCAGAACCGCCGAGGGTTTCATCATCTTCAGTTGCGGGGCGGCGATCATGTTCAGGGTCTGCTCATTCTTGGGAACATGCAGACTGATGTAGTCGGCCTCGCGGAAGACGCGTTCGAGGTTGTCGGTGATTTCGATGCCCAGCTCTTCGGCGGCCTTGGGGGCGGCCAGCGGATCGTAGCCGAGGACCTTCATGTCGAATCCGAGGGCCATCTTGGCAACGGCCTGGCCGATACGGCCCAGGCCGATCAGGCCCAGGACTTTGTGATTGAGCTGGTTACCGGTGAAGGACTTGCGGTCCCAATTTCCGGCCTTAAGACTGACGCAGGCGGGCACGACCTTGCGCGAGATCGCCAGCATCAGGGCCATCGTATGCTCGGCGGCGCTGAGGGTGTTGCCGCCGGGGGTGTTCATGACGATGATGCCCCGCTTGGTGGCTTCCTTGACATCGACATTGTCGATGCCGACGCCGGCTCGTGCAATGCCGCGAAGCTTGGTGCAATAGCCGAGAACCTTGGCCGTGACCTTGGTATCGCTACGGATGATCAGGCCGTCGAAATCGCCGATGATCTTGATGAGATCGTCTTCGCTCAGGCCGGTCTTGATGACGGGTTCGACGCCTTCCATGGCCTTCAACAGTTCAATGCCTTCCTTGGCCAGCTTGTCACTGATCAGAATCTTCAACA
>PMBP01000215.1 GCA_003152975.1 Phycisphaerales bacterium
GGCCTGGTTCGACTGCTATTTCAACGCGACCGCTCACCCCTTCACCGACGATCTCCAAAACTACCTCATGTATCCCGTGTTCTGGTGGTTCGATGACGCGTTGCATCTCAAACTTCAGACGGCTCTGATCGGCCCGATGTGGAATAAGGCCGACGGAATCATCGCCGCCAATCGCCAGCAGCTCGGCCAGGTCTTCTACACCCAGCCCGATACCCGCCAAAGCGCGTTCAATGTCCATGTCTTCTTTGCCCGCATGGCGTATTACGGTATCGTCGATGACGCGGCGCGAAATAAAATCTGGGAAAATTACCATATATTTATCCAAAATTACCCCGAGTTTTTCTCCAACGCCATGACGATCGATGTCATGGCCCAGCCGCTGGTCGCCCTTCTCCGCGCCCAGGTCTGGACCAGCTTCGTGGACACCCTCCCCCTGACCGCCGACCGCAAGAGCCGGATCACGCAGATCCTCGCCTGGCCGGCCGGCTCCGAGAAAAAGCGGACCCTCTGGGATCGCTACGGTGTCTTGCTGATGGACAACAACGGGCTCGATGCCGCCCAACTGGACGCGATGAATTCGCTCCTGGCGGCGATCCCCTCCGGCCTGAGCAAACTGCAATTCATCACCGTCCGCGAATTCCTCCACAGCCCCTACGGCGGCCTGCCCATCGTCCTCAAGGGCCAGACCGGCGGCGCCGTCAACGATTACTTCTGGCTCGGCGACAACCGCGTGATGAACAGCTTCGACGGAGCCCCCGGAAGCTGGACCGGTCCGGCCTCTTCACAACCCATCCAGTACGACGCCTGGAATCATGTCGCCGCCACCTACGACGGCCAGACAATGCGGGTTTATCTCAACGGCGGCGAGTCCAACGCCCTGGCCGCCGCAGGAACTCCGGTGACGATCTCCAGCGAGCCCTTGCGGATCGGACACATGCCCGACTTCAACCAGTGGATGCGCGGAACGCTCGACGAAATCAAGATCTACAGCCGGACCCTGACCCCCGACGAAATCGCAAGCGAAGCCGCCTTGCAGTCTGTCTTGGCCGACAACCTCCTGTGCAAGTGGACCTTCGACGATATCACCGGATCACAGGTTCCGGACAGCTCCGGCCTGGGCCATAACGGCCAGAACACCGGCGCTGTCACTGTTCCCGGCCGCGTCGGCAGCGGCCTGTATTTTGACGGCCTCGATGACCAGATCGTTGTGGACGACCGCCCGGACCTGCGCCTCGGTCCGGCCATGACCCTGGAGGCCTGGATCTTTGTTGCCAACGAGTGGCCCTGGCTTTCCCCCGCCCGCATCACCGACATGGTCAACAACTTCGGCTGCAAAGTGGATCAGGCGTCGGAAAATTCCTTCCCCGACGATATCGCCCCGCGGATCGTCTCGACCTTCTGTGCCGGCAACATGCACGAATACAATCATGTCGTGGACGCCTCCACCGTCTGGCCCGATCCCGCCCTGCAGGCCCGCGAAACGGCCCTCATCGCCCGCTCCGGTGACGAGCCGATGCAGTACCTCCGCAGCATGGTCGTCAATCCGGAGGGGAAATCGCTATTTCCTGCCGCCCCGCAGGAATTCTTCGCCAGTCTTTCCAACGAATACTTCACCGACTCCTGGCACACCCTGGACCTGGCCCTGTCGCGCTTCGACCGCGGTTACGGTGAGCCAATAAATCAGTTCCTCTTCTTCGCCGATGTGTACGCGCAGAGCGGGCTTGTTACCAGGGTCTATACGATCGACGCCCTCGGCCGCATTACGGTGAGCGACGCCCGTCTGGGCCGCAATGCCGGCGGCCAGATCGATCGCCTCGTCCGCGGAAACACCCAATACCGATTCACCCTCGACGATTCTGGCCTCGTTACCGCCTGGTCAACCGAGCCGGCCCCGATCTGCCCCTCGGCCGACCTCACCGGTGACTGCAAGGTCGATCTGGCCGACCTGGCCGTCTTGTGCTCCCAGTGGCTCCAGTGCGGACCGGATGCCCCCGGCCCTTGTGCTCCATAACCTCGCATTCGTTGTCATTCCCGCGCAAGCGGGAATCCAGTTTGTTTTTGGTTATATATTATGTTATTCGATATTGTTTAGAATTTAGGATTTCGTGCTTCGGATTTGGAATTTATTCCCACCCCTTGCTCCCGTTCCCCCGATTCGTTACAGTAACCATGGAACACAGTTGGCTTTCTGGAAAGGATCGCCCATGTGCAATCGCATCGCTCGTCGTCAGTTTCTCGGCTCGGCCGTCGCTGCCTTCGCCGCTCCGCTGGCCTTTGCCCAGCCGCCCGCCGAAGCCCCGGCCCGCGAAGTCCGCCTGGAGTTCCTCCATCCCCGCGAAATCGACGACGCCCGAAAAGGTTGTCCCACCATCTTCCAGCCGCTCGGTACAATCGAGTGGCACGGCCTGCACAATGTCGTCGGCGTCGATGCCGTCAAGGCCCACGCCCTCTGTATCCGTGCCGCCCGGGCCGGCGGCGGGATCGTCGCTCCGCCCCTCTTCGGCGGCGTCGGCGGACTCAACGAG
>PMBP01000506.1 GCA_003152975.1 Phycisphaerales bacterium
GTATATGTTCCCGGATGCCCCCCGCGGCCGGAGGCGTTCTTTTATGGTCTGATGACTTTGCAGAAGATGATCCGGCAGGGTGAAACAATCCGCAAACCCGGAATCCGTACAAAGCCCGTTCTGGCGGCCTTGCCGCAGGGCATTACGATGGATGATCTTCGCACCCAGCAACGAGAAATGCTGGAGCGTGACAATACGGTGGATGTAACACAAGCCGCCGCACAAAAAATATGGGCGACACGATTGGAACAATGGGTACCGAAGCCTTCGAACAACTCGTAATGGGCCTTGAGCCCCAATGCCGCAAACGCGAGCAATCGGATTGCGCGGCGGTCGATGTGCCGGTCTCGGCGCTGGAGACGCTGATGCGCAATCTCCGCGACGAGGTTCGCTTGTCGTTTGATATGCTGTTGGATCATACGGCCATCGATCATATCCAGGACGGGCGTTTCGAACTTGTGTACCTGCTGTATTCCACGCGGCACGGGCATCACCTGATGGTCACCTGTGAGATCCCGCGTACGGACCCGATTGCCCCGACCATGGGCGACCTGTGGCCGATCGCCCACTGGCAGGAACGAGAGGTATTCGACCTGTTCGGAATCGGCTATGACGGCCACCTGGATCTTCGCCGGCTGTTTCTGGAAGACGGGTGGCAGGGCTATCCCTTGCGAAAAGACTACACGGATCCGGACATGCTGGAGCCGGCCTGATGAGCGTGACGGTCCGTACCCTCGACGAACTGCTGACGCCGCCGACCGCGGCCGACAGCCCCTTGTCCACGCAGGAATACTTTGTGAACATGGGGCCGCAGCACCCGATCGCGCACGGCTCGCTGCGGATTATTCTGCTGCTGGATGGCGAGACCATCCGCAAGGTCATCCCCGTGCCGGGCTATGTGCACCGCGGCATCGAAAAAATGTGCGAGCACATGTCCTACCGCAAGATCATCACGCTGACCGACCGGATGGACTACCTGTCGGCCCTGATGAACAACTGGGTTGTCGCCCGGACCGTGGAAAAGGCTGCGGGGATCGAAACCAACGCCCGCATCGAGACCATCCGAACCCTGATGGCCGAGCTGCAACGGATTCAGAGCCACGCGCTGTGGTGGGGCGTACTGGGGATGGACCTGGGGGCGTTTACGGCGTTTTTGTATTCGTTCCGCGATCGGGAAATCATCGGCGAAATCTTTGAAGAGACCATCGGCGCGCGGCTGACAATGAACTACATCCAGCCGGGCGGGCTGATGTATGACATTCTGCCGGACTTTGTCCAGAAGGTCAAAAAACTCCTGGCCTATGTGCGTCCTCTGATCAATGAGTACGATACCCTGTTGTCGGGCAACGCGATCCTGCAGGAGCGGCTGCGGAATATAGGTATTCTCACCGCAAAAGATGCGGTGGCGTTTGGATGCACGGGGCCGGTTGTGCGGGCCAGCGGCGTTCCCTACGATCTGCGCAAGCTCGAGCCCTACGGCGTGTATGACAAGGCCGATTTCGATGTCGTCGTCGGAACCAAGGGGGATTGCTGGGACCGATACTATGTGCGGATGGAGGAGATGCGGCAATCCATTCGGATCGTCGAGCAACTGATCGACAACATCCCCGAAGGGCCGTACATGGTGACCAAATACAATGCCCGTCTCAAGTTGCCGAAGGGCCGATTCTATGGCCAAATGGAAACGGCGCGGGGGGTGTTGGGCGTGTTTATTTATTCGGACGGCAATGGCGACACGCCGTACCGGATGCATTTTCGTTCGCCGAATTTCAACAATCTCTGGGCGGTCACCCAGATCGCGCCGGGCTGGCGGATCGCGGACTATATCGCGATACAGTCGAGCCTGGACCTGGTGATCCCGGATATCGACCGTTGAGGATTTGATGACGCTGGCGTGGCTGAAAATAATGGCGGT
This sequence comes from Phycisphaerales bacterium, assembly GCA_003152975.1. Taxonomy (GTDB): domain Bacteria; phylum Planctomycetota; class Phycisphaerae; order Sedimentisphaerales; family Anaerohalosphaeraceae; genus FEN-1350. The sequence continues at coordinate 1,916 of PMBP01000506.1, forward strand.
TGTCGGTCAACCCACCTGGGAGGTGGTGACGGTGGCCGACCGCGCATCGGCATCGTTGGAGTCTCGCTGGTATGTCGCGGTCGCGTACATGATTGTGGCGCTGGTGGCCGTGGCGGCAATGGTTGTGGCGCTGGGAATGGGCCTGATCTACGGGGAACGCAAGATCGCCGCACATTTCCAATGCCGTATGGGCCCGATGCGGGTGGGCTACCACGGGATCCTGCAATCGGTGGCCGATACGATCAAGCTTCTGCTCAAGGAGGATATCGTTCCCGCACGGGCCGATCGGGTCCTGCATCTGCTGGCGCCGTTTTTGACGCTGGTCGTGACGATCCTGATCCTCGGGGTGATCCCCTATAGCCCGCTGATGCAGCTTGCGGATGTGAGCATCGGCGTGTTGTATCTGACGGCCCTGAGCGGGCTGAGCGTTCTGGGGTTGCTCTTGGGGGGATGGAGCTCGAACAACAAATGGTCGCTTCTGGGCGGGATGCGGGCGGCGGCACAGGTTATCTCGTACGAGATCACCGCGACGCTGGCCCTGCTGGTGGTGACGATGTTTTCCGGTACGCTGACGCTGTCGGGAATCGTCCAGAGCCAGGCNNGACCTGCCCGAGGGCGAGTCGGAGCTGACCGCCGGCTTCCACACCGAGTACTCCGGGCTGCGGTTCGCCTTCTTCTTCCTGGCGGAGTTCATCAACATGTTCGTGGTCTCGGGCGTAACCGTGACGCTGTTTCTGGGCGGCTGGATGCCGTTTCGCATCGGCGAGTGGGAGGCCTTCAACAATCTGATGGGGCTGATCCCACCGAGTCTGTGGTTTTTCGGCAAGTCGGCCGTGATGGTCTTCGTGATGATGTGGTTCCGCTGGACCTTCCCGCGGATGCGGGTTGATCAACTCATGCGGCTGGAGTGGAAGATCCTGCTGCCGATTGGTTTTGTCAACCTGTTTGCGGCGGCCGTGATCATTTTGTGCAAGTGGTATTTCTTTCCCGTGTAAGAGGATCCTGTGAGCGGATTTAAGGATATAGAGCGAAAGCAGATGACCCTTGGGGGCAAAAGCATCCCCGTGGCCGTGGTTCGGCCGCTGGATCGGGCACCCTCGGCGCCGTCGGTTCTGGCGGGCCTGGCGCGAGGGATGCGCCTGACGCTGGGGGTTTTCTTGCGGCCGTGGAAGGTCGTTACGCGGCAATACCCGGAAAACCGCCAGACCTTGCGGTTTCCGCCGCGCTACCGCGCGATGCTGACGATGATCCATGATTCACAAGGGTTCCATCGCTGCACAGCGTGCAAACTCTGCGAAAAGGCCTGCCCCAACGGCAGCATCCGTGTGATCACCCGTAAGGGCCTCATCGACGGCGTTAACAAACTTGACCAGTACATCTGGCGGATGGATTCGTGCATGCTCTGCAATGCGTGCGTGCAGGCCTGTCCATTCGCGGCGTTGCGAATGACACATCAGTTCGAAAATGCCGTCTATGACCGCCGGCTTCTGGTGTTCAATCTGAACCAGTATGCCGGCCCGCCGGCCAAAGTACTCTCCGCCGAACCGGATACGGGCAGGCGAAGGCAGATGATGGAACCCCGGGGTCGATACGAGGGGCCGTTGCCGATCAATGAGAGTCTGCGGCCGGCCGTCTCTGAGGTGAAAGATGCCCCGGCAAAGGATACGCCCGCATGATCGAACAGGCCATGGCTACAGTTCTGTTTTACGGCTTTGCGGCCGCCGCGATGGTGCTGGCGTTGGCGGTGACGATTAGCTGCAATCTGCTGCGGGCGGCGGTGTGCCTGATGGGTGTTCTGTCGATCCAGGCGGCTTTCTATATTCTGCTGGCGGCCGATTTCCTCGCCGGCGTTCAGGTGCTGGTCTATGTTGGCGGAATCGTCGTGGTCATCGCCTTTGTCGTGACGCTCACACGGTCGAGCCAGCTTCTGATGGACCATCCGTCGCCACTGAGGATGCTATTGGCGATAGCCGTCGCGGCGGGATTTGCTGGTGTGAGTATCGCCGCGCTGTGGATGTCGGCTTTCCATCAACCGGGGATGGCCCATTCCACCATGGATTCAACGCGGGCGATCGGCATGGCCCTGCTGGATACCGGCGGTTCGGGTTATGTGCTGCCGTTTGAGGTGATCTCGGTGTTGCTTCTGGCGGCAATGATCGGCGGGATTGTGATCGCGCGAAAGACCCCGCCGCCGGATCAGCCGTTTACCAGCGGTGGCGATCGGCCCGGCGAAGCGGATGCTGCCCTGCCCAAGAGCCAGCGGCCCTTGCGCGACAGGAGGGCACCGCAATGATCCAGTACCTTGCTTCGCATGGGCCGGGCCTGATCCACTGGCTGATTTTGTCGAATGTGTTGTTTGCGATCGGGATCTATGGCCTGCTGAGCCGTAGAAACGCCATCGGTATCCTGATGGCGGTGGAACTGATGCTCAACTCGGCGGCGATGAACGCGGTGGTGTTCAACCGGTTTCTGGCGCCGAAATCCGTGGACGGCGAGATCCTGGCGTTGTTTGTCATTGCCGTCGCGGCGGCCGAGGCGGTGGTGGCGCTGGCGATCTTTGTGGCGCTTTTCCGCGATCGTTCGAGCATCGATGTCAATCGCATGGATAGCATGAAGGGATAATGGAGATCATGACGGAACCGGCGGGACTAATACTGAAGAATGCCTGGTTGATACCGGCGATGCCGCTGGCCTCCTTTGTGCTGGTCGGGCTGGTCGTCCGCCCGCTGTCGCGGCGGCTGGCCGGGGTTGTCGCCACCACGGCGATCTTCGCGTCGGCCATTCTGGCATGGATCCTGGCGTGGGAATATTTTTCCGCCAACCCCCACGGCGAGCCGAAGGCAGTGATCCCGTGGGCGTTCGAATGGCTACGATATCAGGCCGGCCTGACCGCCAAGTTGGGCGTACTGGTCGATCCGTTGTCGGTTCTGCTGATGGTGGTCGTCACGACCGTCAGTTCGCTGGTGCATCTCTACAGCTTGGGCTATATGCACGACGATGAGGGCTCCGGGCGATTCTTTACCTGGCTGAACCTGTTCACCTTCAGTATGCTCGGTCTGGTGGTTGCTCCCAATATCGTACAGATGTATGTGTTCTGGGAATTGGTGGGCGTCAGCAGCTTTTTGCTGATCGGCTACTATTATCAGAAGCCGTCGGCAGTGGCGGCATCCTGCAAGGCCTTTATTGTCACGCGGTTTGCGGACCTTGGATTTCTTATCGGGATATTGATACTTGGTTTTTACGGGTTCCAATTGTTCAGCGAGATCGGCGGTGCTGGCCTACAACCGTTCGATTTTGCCTTCCTGACCAGCCCTGCGGTTCTGGAGCGGCTGGCGGGAATGCATCTGGGCGCCTCCGATGTTAGCATCTTGACTTTGTCGATGATCCTGGTGTTCGTGGGCGCTGCGGGCAAAAGCGCGATGTTCCCGCTGCATATCTGGCTGCCGGACGCCATGGANNCCGGACGCGATGGAGGGCCCCACGCCGGTCTCGGCTCTGATCCACGCGGCGACGATGGTGGTGGCGGGTGTGTATCTTGTGGCGCGGCTGTTTGAGGCGTTTGCCGCCAGCGGTACGGCATTGATGGTGGTGGCCTATGTCGGGGCGTTCACCTGCCTGTTTGCGGCCGTGATTGGCCTGACGCAGGATGACATCAAGCGGGTGCTGGCCTTTTCGACACTCAGCCAGCTCGGCTATATGATGTTTGCCCTCGGCGTGGCGACCGTGTCGCATCCACTGGGTTATACGGCCAGTATGTTCCACCTGTTTACGCATGCCTTCTTCAAGGCGCTGCTGTTCCTCGGGGCCGGGGCCGTGATCCACGCCGTGCATACCAACAACATCTGGGAGATGGGGGGGCTGGCCCGGAAGATGCCGATTACCCACGCCACATTCCTGGTAGCGACGCTCGCCATCGCGGGCGTCTGGCCGCTGGCGGGCTTTTTCTCCAAGGACGAAATCCTNNTTCTCCAAGGACGAGATCCTGGCGGCTGCCCTGGACAGCGGGCATACCGTAATCTTCGCTGTCGCGTTGGCGGTGGCGGGATTGACGGCATTGTATATGTTCCGCATTTATTTTGTCACCTTTTGGGGCCGCCATCGCGGCCACAGTGCCGACCATGCCCATGAGGCCCCGGCGGTGATGCTGATTCCGCTGGTCGTTCTGGCGGCATTCAGCGCCGTTGCAGGGTTTGTCCCGATGGGCCGCTTTGTGCGGATTGGCGAGGAACACCACGCCGCGATCAATCTTGCCATCGCGATCCCGGCCAGTGCAGTCGGTTTGTTCGGCATCGGACTGGCGTGGTTCCTGTATTCCGCCGACGGGCGGCGGGCCGCCCGCTGTGCTACGGCGATGGGGGCGGTGTATGTCACCGTCAAGCAAAAGTTTTACATCGACGAGGTGTATTTATTCGTGACCCGCCGGATTCTGTTTCGGTTCGTCGCGCGGCCGATCGCCTGGTTCGATCGGCATGTCGTTGACGGTGGCGTAAACCTCAGCGGCTGGATAACCCGGACAACGGGGGCGGTTCTGCAACACCTGCAGACCGGCCAGATCCAGGTCTATG
>PMBP01000416.1 GCA_003152975.1 Phycisphaerales bacterium
AAAACTGGTGGTCGCATCCGGTGCATCAAAGAAAGGAAAATTTAGTTTGCCGGCACCGTACTCGCGCTTAAACAAAAGCCGGAAGGTCTTCTTCCGTGTCAGGCCCATCTGCCGAAAGGCCCCGCCATAGGCCCGCAGCCCCGCATTGATCTGAAAACCTGTCGAGCCGTCGGAATTGATCCACTCGATGGAAGCGGGATGTTCCCAGGCCGGCCCATCCAAAAGTGAGTTTTCGTAGATGCCGGTGGGCCCAAACAGATTGCTCACATCCGTAACGATGGACAGGGTCGGAAGCGACAAGAGCGAATCTCGCATCCGGGCGCTGTACCTTGAATCGTTCACAACCCGCTGGTCCATGGCGTAATCCGCGGTCGTGCCGCCCCAGGAAGGGGGAAAACCGGAAGGATTGGCCGGCTGGCGAATCACTTGATCCAGGAAAATGTAGGTCTGCGTGTCAACATTGGCCGACAGCGCGCCGGGTTTGAACGCCATCGCTCGAAGGCAGGTCGTGCCGGTTATCTGAATCGGGCCGGTGTAGGTTAAACCGGAAGTTTCCGTGGGGGCGCTGCCATCCAGGGTATAATGGATCGTGGCGTCGGCGGTGTCGGTCGTGATTTCGACGGAGAATGGAGCGTCGTAAAAGCCGCGTTTGACGCTGAATTTCGTGTCACGGACGACATCAACAGCGCCCGAGCCGTTAAACTTGCCGGGTGTCGCTTGCCGGAAATACTGACGAAACCCCATACTCGCGGCGGCCGACAATTCCGGCTGAATAAAAAAGTCCTCGTCGGAAACGCTATCGTTGAGGGCCTGGAGGGCCAGCACATTCGTTCCCGGAGTCAGTCGGTTCAGGAAGTTGGAAATGTCAATGTTCACGAAAGTTTCCGGGGAGTCATTGGAGCGGTCACTGTCGGCATGCGAGTTCCATTGCGGAATACCGCTGAAATTGCGTCGGGCGACTTCAACGCCATTGAGATATGCGACAAACCCGTCCTGGTACTTCATCCGCAGCGACAGAGCGTCATAGGTCCCGATTTCGTCGGCGGATAGATCGAATTTCATTCTCATCCACAGCGAGGCATTGATGTTCAACATCTCGTTCCGGATATTGGAAGTGGCCGAACCGGCCGGACCGCCCAACAATTCCACTTCGCCAATCTGCATCGCAACCGCGGATGCTGCGTCGCGAATCGCCGGGAATTTCAATTGATAATAAGAGTAGGCCGTATCATTCGAAAAGAGGATCGGAGTGGTGTTTTTGGTGAAGCGCGGCCATGCGGTTGCCTGCTTGAAATCAACAATGTTTCCCGTGGCAATCAGGGTATAGGGCCCGTTGATACTCGTGTTTGAGCCGTAGAGAGCATACGCCGTCGGATCCCGCTCGGCCGCATCATTGGCCGTTGTGAAAGTCAGTCCCGTGACGATCGTCGGGCCCATCGACGGTGTCACCTGAAAACCCGCCCCGTCCACAGGGTCGCCGGCGTCGAAATCACCCTTGAAATGCAAATATTTCGCATTGACATTGTTGTCAATCGCCAGGGGCGGCGACTCGCCTCCCGGCCAATCACCATCGTTGGGAACACCCTGGACGATATCGCCGGGAGTCGTGACATCCGCCATATTCGATATGGTCTGGACGAAACCCAATCCCGTCTTGGCGGTCTTCCAGCCACGATCATCGAAGGTTACCGGCGTCCATTGGGCTTGAGCGTCAAGGGCGTCCGGGACATGGTAAGCGGCCGTATCACCGCTAGCGACGAAGGTCCTGGCCAATTGACTCATGCCATAGGAAACATCCGTCAATTGGGGTGGGTAATCATATTCGGAAATCACCTTCTTGCCGTCCTCTTCGACAATCGCCAAATAACCGCCGTTGGCGTTGAGGTCGAAATTGGTGTGAAGCTCACTCCCGGTACGATTCTTTCGGGACGCAAAGATAATCAGGAAATCCCTCGGCTCAATGACGGCGCCGGCCGGAAATTCCCACATTTGAAGGTCGTCTCTGTCATTTGTCAAATGCCAACCGCCCAACGCGACCGCCTGGCGGGTTGGATTGTAGATCTCAATCCAGTCGGAAGAATCGCCATCCTGGTCCAGCAACTCGCCCTCACCGAGCGGCAAGGTACTCCCATTGCTGGCCATGAACTCGCTGATCAGCAGCCGGCCCCAGTCTTCGCCCCAGTTCTCGGCCAGGATGCCAAAATCGATCGCATTGACGCCCCCGGTCCCATTCAGATCGGCCTCGCAACCCGGCACCCGACACCCTTCATCCAGCCATCGTTCGACGAACATCCCCAAATCGACAAGATCAACCCTTCGATCCCCGTTCAAATCTCCAATGGGATAGACCGGTGTATCCGCGGAAAGAACTCCCGATACTACCAGGACAAGGGATACCGCCAGCATTATCATGGGTTGTGTGACTTTTGTATGGTTCAGTACCACCCGAGTTGGAACAAAATTGTTTGAAAATTTGCTCACGCCTCTGCTCCGTAAATTCACATATAGGTAGTACCAACTTGAAACCGATAACCACTCTATTGACGGTGCCCCTCTGTTCGGTCCATGCAAGTTTGCCTGAAAGAATGATTCAAATTTCCGATTTACATTATACTGTTTTCATGTTCCGGTGTCAAGTGTTTCGTTCAAACAGCAGGATTTGGCCCGATTCGCCTCACAGGGGGATAAACGAGGACCGCGTCGATTCCGGCTGGTACGACAGTCATGATTTCACGGACAACGGCGGTTTGATGGGAATAATCTGCACATCCCACACCCGAAACGACTTCAGGAGGTTCGCTGAAATTCGACGATAGGTCCGGCCGGATCGTATCCGTTCAACTTTTCTTTTTCGCGTCGGCGGGCTTGAGGTACTTGATGAAGAAGTCGGCCACCATCTGATCGACCTCGGGATCGCGGAACCCGTGACCGCCATCCTTGACGATGTGGAAGGTCGCCTCGACACCGGCGGCCTTCAGGGCATCGTAAAGGATTTGGCTCTGGTTGAGTGGCACCAGCGGATCTTTGTCACCGTGGACAATCAGAAACGGCGGGTCCTTACGAGTGACATAGGTGATGGGGTTGGCCCGTTGGCAGGCCTCCTTTTTTTCCTGTACCGGCCCACCGACAAGCTGCGCTTCGGGTGAGTCCGGGGCGTCATGATTCATCTCGCTTGGAAATGCGCTCATCTTAGAAAAGTCCGTCGGCCCGAAGAAATCGCATACGGCCTGCACGGCGCTGGACCGATCGAGGTTGGGGCCCTTATCAAACTGCTTGTCGTCGCCGGTGGTACCCAACATGGCAACTAGGTGTCCACCGGCCGAAGAGCCCCATACGCCGATCCGTGCGGAGTCGATATTATATTTTTTTGCGTTGGCCCGGAGGAAGCGGATCGCGGCCTTGCAGTCTTCGATTTGCGCCGGAAAGATCGCATGCTGGCTGAGCCGGTAATTGATACTGGCCACGGCAAAACCCAGCGCTGTATATTGCCGAGCCGGGGGATTTTCCTTGCTTCCGGCCCGGAATGCCCCGCCGTGAACCCACACGATCAGCGGAAAGGGCTTGTCGGAGGGTTTGGACGGGATGTAGAGGTCGAGCTTTTGCCTCTCGTGCCCGCCGGGGATATATTCGAGGTTACGGATGATCTTGGCATCGCTGGCCTGGATCTGCGCCTGGGCTTGAGGATCGGCAGGAGGGGCCGGGGGTTGTTGAGGATTCGGCTGGGCGCCCGCGATTACGGTCAGGGCCAGGATCAAAATCCAATTTTGCACAAACCATTTTCGCGTTCGATGGATCGATTTCATGTTACCTCCCATGAATAGCGGATTATTACAGGATTTCGCTGCCACACGACGAAACTATTGTACCGCGATCCCCGTGCGGGACAAGTATAGATAGTTTTTCCGGCCGGGGGTATAATGGCAGACCGGGATTTGAATAATGACTATTGAATGTTGGTGTCACAGCCGCTGGGGCAACTGTAGAGGTTAAAGGATTTGCGGGCCAATGATCAATTCATTCGCTTACGATCCAATAGTCAATAGACAATATTCAATCGTCAATCCCAACCGAGTGTTTTGAACGGCGACGATAACACATTCGCCATCGAAGGAACAAGTATGATCAAAACGGTAACATGGCTGATCCGGTTGCTGGTTCTCGGCGGCGGGGCGGCGCTGGGCTTTCTGGCGTGGGACCGGTATTTTACCAACCGCACGATCCAGCAGTTGGTTGCGGAAAACGGCCAGCTTCGTTCAGCCATCCAGAACCTCACCGAAGAAACGCAGATCGGCTACGCCAAGGTGCTGACGCAGGATGTCCGCGATGGCAAGTTCATGACGCGGTTGCTGTTTGTCGAGACTGACCGCTCGGACCCGGCCAAGCGGGTCCTCGAAAAAGAATTCGAGATCGAGGGCGATGTGGCTCACTTTGACGCCCTGATCGTCAAGTTCTCCGGTCCGGCCGTGATGGACGGCCGGGAGCGGGCGATGTACCTGTGGCGGCGGATCTATGGCGAGACGACCCGGCCCGAAGAGGCCGCCCGGATCGAAACCCCCGGCGCCGAATCCCATCGGTATGCGGATATGTGTGCCAAGCTATCGCTGAAGGATCGCAAGCTGTTCTGGGATGAGATCTGGGCGCTGAGCAACGACCCCGGCCGTCTGCAGCAGGCGGGAATCACGGCGATCTACGGCAATGTGGTCTATCGCAAGCTGCGACCGGGGTTGATCTATGTTTTCAAAATCAGCAATTCCGGCCAGTTGTACCCGGAAACCGTTCCCGCGCTATAAGGGTTATCGGACGAAAATTGGGCTTCGGGAACCTTTTGGCCTCATGAAAGGTCGAAAAAGGATCGAAGAATATAGATAGGCCGTCGATATCGGCGGCTGCGCGTCATCGTTAAGGGATGAAAACCCGATTGGCAACCGGGATGCCATTGGGCATAAGTTGTTCTGAATCAATTACTTATGTCGGGAAAAGGATATGGAAAACAGAACGATCAAGATGGGGATGATCCTCACAATCCTGGTATCGGGCCTGGTAATCGCCCAGCGGGAGGTTATCCCGATCCCGGTCAAGCCGGCGAATTTCCGGTTGGAAGTCCAGACCAGCCGGCCTGATTATTTTGATCGCGATGTGTTGCGGATTACCGTCGAACTTCTCAACAACGGCGAGCAGCAGCTCCTGATCGTGCCGGACCTGCCGGATGTCGTTGAGCCGGTTGACCTGGATGCCGGCAAAATCATCCCCGGCCGGATGGACGATGCGGCCGTCAATGCCATTATCCTGCCGGAGGAAAAACCACTGGTGATCGGCACGGCGCGGTTGATCCCGTTGCAGCGACCGTGGATGAAGGCACAGACCAGTACGGGCGCGGTCCCGGTTGTCCAGCGGGAATACAAGCTGCCTCTGTTTGGCTCTGCGGTGGTGCCGCCGCACAGCACGCGGGTGATCTCGACGATGCAAATCCTTCTGACGGCACCGATCGACGCCGACCCGCAACCGGCGGCCGACACGACAACGCCGGCGGAAGATGTCGATGTCGCGGGCCGCTGGATCATCCCGTGGCCGGGCGAGTACCTGTTGGATTGCACGATCGACAAGATCGCCGGCGTTCCGGCGGCACAAGCCCAGACGATCGTGCGGATTGCCCACCAAAAACCAAAGCCGCAGCCGGTGAAGGTGATCGGCCTGGAGGATCAAAAAACGATCCTCGATGAACACAAGACCATCCTCAACCAGATCCACGAGCAGCTCCAGAAAGCCGACGGCAAGCAGAACAGTCTGCTGGCCTATGCACGCCTGCACGGCAAGTATATGTACACGATGCTGAAGATTCTACTGGGGAACAAAACCGACCAGACCGTCGATACTTCCCAGCCACAGTCCAGCGTGACTTCAACGCCGTCAACGGCCGGACCCGTGACACGGGGGGCGGCGCGAATGAAGTAATTCGACGCTATAATGTCCAGAATTAATCCGCCGCCGGTCGTCGATGACGATCGGCGGTTATTTTTTGTCTGGGGGACTTGCGGTCCCACCGGCCTCTGGTCCGATTCCCGGACAGATCGGGCCAATGTAGGATCGGGCGATAACGATGTCGTCAAACCAGACCGTGGCCGTTTTGGTGTTGACGATCGCGCCCGGGTGATCGGCCAGGTAACGATCGTTTTCAGCGAAGGCCTTTTCGGTAACATAGTGCATTAGCCAGAGGCGATTGAGCTTGACCTCCGGATCGGTCCGCCAGAGGAAACCGCCAAATCCGACGGCTTTGTCGTCGTTGCGGATGAGCCACTTGTCCCGCTGCCAAAGGCCTTCCGGGTGCCCGGGCCCGAACCATTCGACGGGCTTGCCGTTGATCCAGAAGGCCTGCCAGCCGTTGGATTTTTCCATCGCGATGTTGACTCCCATCGCAATCTCCACGCAGATCCAGCAGTCGCGAGGAATTTGCACCGGTTCGAGCGGCTCAAAGTCGTTGCCGTAGTAACTGTCGCCGTCGCCGCTGTCATTTTGCCAGGTCCGCATCCGGGGCCAATAGGTATAGAAATGCCAGATTCCCGGCGGGTCGAAGGATCGGGCCGGGTCGAATTGTTCCGATTGGATGACCGGCTCGATGCCGCTGCTGAACCGATCGACGAGACGAAGCCCCGCGTCGCCAGTGGGCCAGGCGGGCGGATTTTTCATGCCGCCGAGGGTGACGAAGTGGTGGATGAATCCGTGGTCGGCGGCGAAACGAACATAGAACCGCACAAAGAGCGTCTCGTGCCCGGGCAAGAGACGGCGAAAAAGGTGGCCACCATTGTTCTGGCCGCGGGTGGCCGTCATCTGAATGCTGGTTTTGCCGGACGCGCCGGAGGGGACAAGATCGCTGAACTCCAGGACCTTGCCCTTGTCGTTGGAGACATCCTCCCAGCGTTTCTTGAGTCCGTCGAGACTGCGGTCTTCGAAGCTGTCGACAAAGACGACCTTCGGGTCCTTGTCGATCCCCCGATCCTGCGGATACTGTCGGCTGATGCCGAAACCCTCGGGCAACGATCCTGGTTTCAATGAATGTTGTGCATTTACCTGGGCCACTATTGCCAAGCACAATCCCGCGAAGGCAACTGCCAGATTCGCACAGGTTTTCATCGTCGGATTATCTCCCGCAAGACAGCAGTCGTTCGAGCAGGGCGGGGCCCTCGGCGAAGTCGGGGATGATGATGTGGGCGCCGGCGGTGACGAGGCGGCGGCGCTTGCTGGGGCTCAGGCCCCCGCAGGTTTCCTCGCTGGCGATGCCGACAGCCAGACCGCCAAATCGTCGGCACAGGCCGATCTCGATGGGCCCGTCGCCGAAGAAGACCAGCTCGGCCGGATTAATCTGCAGCTCGTTCATCAGCTTTTCCAGCAGCAGTTCCTTGGATTCCCGCATGACCTCGTCGGAGGCGCCGAAGATGCCGCCGTCAAAGAGATTCGCGTAGCCCAGCAGGGTCGCTTCGTTGACGACATCGTCGCGGTCAGTTCCGCTGGTCAGATACAGCCGCACGTCGCCGGCGTGGAGACCTTGCAGGAACTCGACGGCGCCGCGGACACGGTACTCGTTGGGGTCGCCGCCGCGCTGGAGGTTTTCGATCCGACGGCCGACGCGACGCATCAGGAGCTGCTTGTAGCGGCGCTTGTAACCGAGGGCATCGGTGGCCTGCGACGACTCGACGAAGCCGAACCTCCGGACCAGCCGTGCCAGCTCCTGCATCTGCGTGAGCGTCTGCACGCCGGTCGATCGGTCGATGTAGGCCAGAACCTCGTCGCGGACCTGCTTGACCGCCTCGGGGCCGGCCGTATCGGCACAGGAGCCGAGGATCGACTCGATCATGATCTGCTCCATCGATTCTTCCCAGCCGCGACGCAGGGTACTGATCGTGCCGTCATGGTCGAAGAGGGCGTGGCGGATGGGGCCGCGGGGCAATTCGGATAGATCGCACAGGAATTCGATGGAAGATGGCTCGGCCATCATTGGCTCTCCGTAAGTTTTTGGAACAATCGGACGAAGGTTAGCTTTTGGTCGCCTTGGACATAGTAGCCGCGGCCGCCAAAGGCCTCCGGGATTCGCGTCACGACGCTCTTTTGGTCGCGGAAATAGTAGGGATGCGTGTCTTCGCCGCAGCGGGCCGGACCTTGCGGCCGCAGGTCCAAGTCAGCGGTGATCAGTCCAGTCGGCGGGGTACCGACATTGGCGGCCATGCTGACGGCCTTGAGCAAGACTTCCGGGCCGGTGACAGCGCTGCCGACATTCAACACGACACCGCCGCCGGCGAGGCGCGCAACCTCGTCGGCAAAGATCAGGAAGTCCCGGCCGCTGCAGCCGCCTTTGGCCCGGCCGTCGAAGGATGGATGCTGATCGGTCACATCGGTGCCGATCCCGACATGGATGGTCATTGGCACGGCGCAATCGTGACAGGCGGCCAGGATGCTCACTTGGGGATGGGCGAAGTTGCGTGGGGCATCGGCGGGTGGATTAAGTTTGGCCAGTACATGGCCGCGAAAATCGGCATCGCGGATCATTCGGCCCAGCGACTCGCCGAAGCCGAGTGCAAGCGAATCGCCCAGTTGCAGGGCCGCATTGAGATAGTCGAACTCGCGGGACATGCCGAACTGGCCGGCCCCGAGGGCATTGGGGACATCCTCGCTGGTCTGACCGATCAGGGCCAGCTCAAAGTCGTGGATCGCCGTCGCCCCATTGCCCGCAACCAGCGTCACCAATCCCCTTCGGACCAGATCGGCCACCAGCGGCCCCAGACCATTTTTGACCAGGTGTGCCCCGGTAAACAGGATCACGGCCCTGCCAGCCGATCGCGCTGTGCGGATCGCGATTGCAATCGTATCGATGGATTTCTCGGTAAGCACAGGCAGTTCAATGTGCTGACGGCGGGCTGTCTCCGGCGTGGCCAACTGCTCCAGTCGCACCTTGTTACGGCGCTGGAGCAGCGGATAACGGCTGATCCGCGACGGGTCCAGAATTTTGTGTCGTCCATGATAGTCCATGCCAGTTTTCCCTTTTGCTGGAGGTCGATTTCTCCGACCCAGTACGATAGCCGGTTTGTGGCGGATTATCAACTGCCAATCGCCGCGACAAGATTTCGATTACGCCGGCCCGGCGGCGGCTGTATAATTTCCGACGATTGGGCCGATCGTGAAAGATTCTAAAGCGAAACAAGATTGGAATCGCTCTATTCGTATGGGAGGCAAGCGAAATGGCAGGCAAAGTCAAGGTCGGAATTATCGGATCGGGGTTTGAGGCGGACATTCACGCCGCATCCATGGGGATGGTCCCCGACGAAATCGAGTTGACGGCGGTGGCGTCGCCGACGGTCGGCCATGCCGCAGCGCTGGCCAAGCGGTACAACATCCCGCGGGTCTTCACCGATTATCGCAAGATGCTGGCCGAGAAGGACATCGAGATGGTCACGATCACCGCGCCCAATTCCCTGCACGCGCAGATGACCTTCGATATCGCGGCTGTGGGAAAGCATGTCGTCTGCGAAAAGCCGCTGTGCATGACGATGGATGAGGCCGACGAGATGATCGAGGTCTGCCGTAAAAAGGGCGTGCTGCTGCTGTATGCCGAGGAGTTGTTTTTTACACCCAAGTATGTCAAGGCTAAAGAGATGGCCGACCAGGGCGCGTTCGGCAAGGTGTATCTGGTCAAGCAGAGCGAAAAACATTTCGGCCCGCACGCCGAGTGGTTCTGGGATGTTCGCCGATCCGGCGGCGGGGTGTTCATGGATATGGGCTGCCACGGCGTGGCGTTTTGTTACTGGTTCCTCGGCAGGCCGAAGATCAAGAGCGTGCTGTGCCACATGGCCACGCATGTCCACGCCGACAAGACTCAGGGCGAGGACGACTCGATCTGCATCCTCGAGTTCGAGGGCGGCGCGGTGGGGTTGGTGGAGGATAGCTGGGCGCGGCGCGGCGGGATGCAGGACCGCATCGAGGTCTATGGCGAGGACGGTTCGACGGTGGCCGATCTGCACATGGGCAACGCCCTGCCNNTTCCCGCAGGAGATGCGACATTTCGCGCGGTGCGTCCGCGGCAAGGAACAGCCGCAATCCACCGGCGAGGATGGCCGCGTCGTGCAGGAGATCCTGTTCGCGGGGTATCAGTCGGCGGGCAGTGGACAGAAGATCGCGCTGCCCTTCCGCCCGCCGATAGGCAAGCTGCCGATCGAAATGTGGAAGGGGCATCTCGGGGGGAAATAAGGGCCGATCCGGTTTGGCGGTTGAATCGGCGGCGGGAAGGCGATATAATCGGCCGACCGTTTGGACACGAAACAAGGATTTGACAGACAGGAACCGACATGGCCCATTTGTTCGTCAAGGATGTCAAGCCCGGCATGCAGATCAACGACATTTACATGGTCTCGCAGCCGGTGCTTCGCAACACCACCAAGGGGGATTTGTATATCGCGATGTACCTGTCGGACCGTACCGGCAAGCTCAACGCCCGGATGTGGCAGGCTACCGAAGCCCTCTATAATCAGATCCCCGCCGAAGGATTCCTGCAGATTCGTGGCAAAAGCGAGCTTTACCAAGGCAACCTGCAATTGGTGCTCAACGACCTGGTAGTCGTGCGGGCCGACCAGATCAACCTGGCCGAGTACATGCCGCGGACGGACAAGGATGTGGCCAAGCTGTTCTCCGAGGTCAAGGAGATGCTGGGGGCCGTCAAGAATCCGGGGCTTCGCGGCCTGATCAAAGAATTCCTCGACGACGCCGATCTGATGAAGCGGTTTTGCACGGCTCCGGCCGCGACACAACTACACCATTGTTTTCTCGGTGGGCTGCTGGAACACACCCACTCGATGATGCAGGTGGCCGTGCGGATCCTGCCGCTGTATCCCAAGGTGCAGCCCGACCTGGTCCTGGCTGCGATTTTTCTTCACGACATGGCCAAGACGGCCGAGATGAGCTACGAGGTGGCCTTTTCCTATACCGACCGCGGCCAA
>PMBP01000131.1 GCA_003152975.1 Phycisphaerales bacterium
ATGCCTCCCATGCCTCCGCCCATGCCTCCCATCATTCCGCCACCCATCCCCATGCCCATCATACCGCCGCCCATACCGCCACCCATGGCGCCGTATTCGCCCATCGGCACTACGCCGCCATTGGGGCCAATTTCGGTCAGCGTTACATCCGGATAGGTTTCAGAATTAAGGATTTCCTTAGTCACCTTTCCGAGAATCCCGGAGCTGGTTACAAGATAGCCCAGCATCTGCTCATTCAGCGGCAATACGGACGGGTCAAACGAAATCCGGAGAATACATTGGGCCGTTCGTGTTTGGGAAATCTCCTTGGGTTTCTCAACGGCCTTGGCCGGCTTGGCGGACTTATCGGAACTGTCGGCCGCCATCACGAACACCGTAGCGATCATCATCCCGACCATCGCCATTGCCACTATTGTTCGTCGAATCTTCATGATACATTTCCTTTCGTTTTGCTCTTGGGTTGTTCGTCCATTTCTTTGAGTCGCTCTTTTGCCGTCTGGGCCCAGCGGTTGTCCGGAAACAACTCGATCACCCGCTGATAGGCCTCGACCGCCGAATCTTTCAGTTTCAATTGCTTGTACAGCAGGTCCGCCTGATACAGCATCGTGAAGGCGGTCTGATCGACCCGGGCCTGGATCTCGCCCATCGGGTCGGGGATCGCGGCCAGTCGTTGATTCGACCGGGTCAGTCGCTGTTGACCCTCATGCTCGTTGAGAATCCTCTGCACGAACGCCACGGTCGCATCGGTCTTTTCCGTCAGGTCGGCGATCTGCCGCTGCATCCGATCGATCCGCCGCTGCTGGACCTGGATCGTGATGACCATCGTTGCGACAATCGCAATCATCGCCGCCGCACAAAGCCCCATCGCCGTTCGCCGGATTCGCCGTCGGTGATATCGCCGACGAACCAATCCCGCCAGAATCGCCGCATCCGGAACCTGCGGCTGGCCCGCCGTCCGATCCGCATCCTGCAGCAATTGTGTCAATCGTTCATCCATTGTTTAACTCCCGCTGTTATCCAATCCATCCGCAACCCAGTCGGCCAATCGTTCCCGCAGCAAATCCCGCCCGCGTGACAATCGGACATTCAGGGCGTTTCGCCGGATATTGAGAATCTCCAGCATCTCGGGGGTTTCCATGCCGTACAGGTATCGCAGGACCACCGGTTCGCGATACCGCGGAGGCAACCCCCGTACGGCCTGGCGAACGGCCCGGTCCCGCTCCTGCGTCAGCGATCGGTTTTCCGCCTCGGCATGGGGCTCGACGGCCATTCGTTCGGCCGGTACAAACCGCTTCCATCGCAGCATCCGCCGCAGCCGATGCGTGCGGCACTTGTTAATCGTGATGCGAAAGAGCCAACTTCGAAGCGAACACCGATGGTGAAACCGGCTGACATTCGTATAGACCGACAGCATGACTTCCTGCACCACATCGTCCACTTCGGGATCCCATCCGAGCATCCGGCCGGCCAGACGCGCGATTTCGAGGCGGTAGGTCTCGACGATCTGGGTGAACGCACCCTCTTCGCCCCGGCTGGCCCGCTGGATCAACACCCGCTCGCGGTCCCTGTCTGCCGGCTCGGCGATGCTCACGCTGTCAACTTGACCGTCGGCCATAACTGACCTATTAGACCCTCTTGTCCCGGCCCCGCTTACAGAAAATTGAAAAAAATCTGTCTCGTTTTCAGCCGGCCCCTCCGGGTATAATCGGCGGCAATTCCCGGTTCGGATGGAATCGGGAAAACGGATAGGACTCACGGAGGCCAAACATGGATTCAAAACAAGGTTGCTGCAAGGGCTCGTGCGGATGTAACGCGGGCATGGATCGCCGGACCTTTCTGAAGCTGTCGGCCGCGGCGGGGGCGGCGGCGATGCTGGGTTCGCGGTCTGCGATCGCCGGCCCATTTACGCGGGCGGATTTTGACAAGCTGGTTCCCGCCGACAAAAAGCTCAGCCCCGACTGGATCCGCTCGCTCTACGATCGCGGGTCGCGCACGGTCTATCGCGGCGCGGAACTGGAAACGATCGGCATGCCCATCGGCGGCCTGTGCGCGGGGCAACTGTATCTGGGCGGCGATGGGATGCTGTGGCACTGGGACATCTTCAACCACCATGTCGGCACGGGAGCCGAACACTATGCCAAGCCCATGAAGCCCGTCTCGCCGATCGGGCAGGGCTTTGCCATCTCGATCGGCCAGGGCGACAAACGCCAGACCCGAACGCTCGACGCCAACGGTTTCTCCGAAGTTTCATTTATCGGGGAATATCCGGTCGGATTTGTCGAATATCGTGATCCCGCCATGCCGCTTGTCGTTTCGTTGGAGGCCTTCAGTCCCTTCATCCCGCACAATGTCCAAGATTCCTCGCTGCCGGCAACGGTAATGCGATTCACCGTGAAAAACACGGGCACCGAGAAAGTCGAAGGGGCGATCGCCGGCTGGTTGGAAAACGGTGTATGCCTTTACAGCGGAAAGGAAAGCGACGGATTTCGACGCAATCAAATCGTCCAGAAGGATACCTTCGTAATGCTTGATTGCAGTGCCGAAGGGCCCACTGAGCCCAAAGGAACCCTTCCTCGCGAGGACATCGTTTTCGACGATTTCGAAAAGCCCGCGTACGAGGGCTGGACGGCCGAAGGCACGGCGTTCGGCAATGGACCCATCGAGACCAAGGCGATCCCCGGCTATCAGGGCGATATCGGCGGCCACGGCGACCGCGTCGTCAATTCCCACGCGACGGCACCGGGCGACACCGTCGAACAGAAGGACTCGGCCGTCGGCACGCTGACCAGCCGGCCCTTTATGATCGAGCGGGACTATATCCGCTTCCGAATCGGTGGCGGCAGCCACGCAGGCAAGACCTGCATAAACCTGCAGATCGACAGCCAGACCGTTCGCTCGGCAACCGGTGCCAATGACAATCGCATGAAGCCGCAGGGCTGGTCCGTGCGACGATGGAAGGGCAAGACCGCACAGCTAGTCATCGTCGATGCCGAGACCGGCGGCTGGGGGAATATTGGCATCGACGAGATCGTCTTCAGCGATGTTCCCCCGGCTGATCTTGGTCGTCTTCAGGATGAACCGGATTATGGAACGATGGGTCTTGCCTTGCTTGATCCGCAAAAGACCGACGCAACCGTTTGCGAGCTGCCGCGGGAAAAACCGCTGGATGCGATCTTCACCGCCAACAACTCGAAGGAACTGGAGCCCACCGTCAAACCCTTCACCGACAAGCTCTCCGGATCACTGGCCCGATCCTTTGCTCTTGCCCCTGGTGAATCAACCGTCGCAACTTTCATCATCGCCTGGCTCTTCCCGAACCTCGTGGTCGATCGCAACAATAAGTTGACAGGCCGCTCCTATGCCCAATCGTTCGCCTCGGCGATGGAGGTCGTCGGGTATCTGGCTGCCAATTTCAAATCCCTGCGGGACCAAACCCTGCTGTGGCACGATACCTGGTACGACTCGACCTTGCCGTACTGGTTCCTCGATCGAACCTTCCTCAATACCTCCATTTTAGCGACTTCGACCTGTTACCGTTTCGCAGACGGCCGCTTCTACGGCTGGGAGGGCGTCGGCTGCTGCCCCGGCACCTGCGGGCATGTGTGGCAATACGCCCACGCCGTCGCGCGGCTGTTCCCGGAACTGGAACGCGACACGCGGCAGCGGGTGGACCTCGGCCTTGCGATGAAACCCGACGGGGCGATCTTTTTCCGCGGAGAGTTCAACGACTTTCCCGCCATCGACGCTCAGGCGGGCGTAATCCTGCGGGCCCTGCGCGAACACCAGATGACGACCGGCAACGACTGGCTCAAATCCAACTGGCCCAAGATCCGCCGCGCAACCGAGTGGCTCATCGCCAAGGACGCCAACGATGACGGCATCATCGAGAGCAACCAGCACAACACCCTCGACACCGACTGGTTCGGCCCCGTCGCCTGGCTCAGCGGCCTGTATCTGGCGGCCCTGCGTGCGGCCGAGGCCATGGCGACGATCGCCGGCGACTCAGATTTCGCCGTCCGATGCCGGTCGATCGTCCAGCGCGGGCAAAAAAATCTTGTCGAGCAACTCTTCGACGGCGAATACTTCATCAACAA
>PMBP01000352.1 GCA_003152975.1 Phycisphaerales bacterium
TCCGGCGAAAGCCGGAATCCAGGGTGTTTCAATATTTAAGCTTATCTTTCTCTGTATTATTTAGAATTCATGTCCGCCGTGGTGCCGACATATCCGCAGGAGGATTGTTGGATGGGAGGATCAATAGTCGTGTTTCGGTTTTATCACCAGCGACCAGCGACTTTTTCTATATCCTAACCCCTATATCCTGTATCCTATTTGCCGTAAATCATCGGCTCCCAATGTCCCGCTAAATCTTCCCCGCCGCCTTGTATTCCTCCAGCCGCTTGGTGAAGTCTGCGACGGCCTCGGCGTTGTCCTTCACCAGTCCCACCGCCTTTTCCTGCGCCGCGACCGCTTCGGCCGCCTTGCCGTTCACAAACAGCGCCAGCGCATAGGTATCCAGGATCGCCGCCTCTTTCCCTTCCGTCAGCGTGTTGGCCTTCTCGGCCGCCCGCAGCGCCAACGCCTTGTCCCGCTTGGCCTCAGCGACCCCCGTCAAAATCTGCCACGCCAGCGCGTTGAGCATGTCCGCCGGCGCCGTGTCGATCCGCTTGTCGATCTCCGCCCGCGCCTCGTCCATTGTTCCGCTCTTAATCTTCTCGAAGTACGCCTTGTACGCCGCCGCGTTCGCCTCGTATGCGGCCTCGTCTTCGGCCCNNCGGCCCTTTTCTTGGCGTACGCCGCCGCGTCAAAAGTCCCCGCGATCACCTTGCCCAGCACCTCCTCCAAATCGGCCATCGGGTGCCCGAACCACACTACCTTGCTGGCCGCGTCCACGATGAACGCCGTCGGAATCCCCCCTTGGCCGTACGCCTCCATATACGCCTTGTTGACATTTTCCTTCGCGTCGATCGCCACCACATAATTCATCTTATCGCCCTGCGCCTCGACGAACGGCTTGACGATCNNGGCCCGCACCAGGTCGCCCAGAACTCCACCACATAGATCTTCCCCTTTTCGATCGTCACCGGCCCGCCCTTGACAAACTCCAGCCCCGCTAAGCTCCCCGCCGGATCCCCGATCTTCCCCGTCACCGCCTTCTCGACCGGTGTCTTGTCGGCCTGTTTATCCGTCGCCGGAACCTTCTCCGCCGGCGCCTTGGCCTTCTGGCCACCCGTTGCTCGCGGCTTCTCGGCCGGTTTCTTGGCGCAACTCACGCACAGCGCCGCGCACAATCCCGCAATCAGCAGTATCCGTATCGTTCTCATCGTCATTCCTTTCCCTCGAAGGGTTTCTCGTTCCTTGTCCCGGCCGGTGCATCGTCTCCGTCGCTTGAAAGATTAGCATACCCCACTTCCCCCGTTTCCACAAGTCCCATCGCGGCGTTTGTGTAGGGGCCGACGGCGTCCGCCCGTGCTGAGTCCCGTTTGGTTCGGGACTCAGTCCCGATTCGTTCTATCGGGATCATTCCGGGCTTGACCCGGCTTCCAGCAAAAAGAGGGACTGGTATGTTCTGCCGAAGGCCCCGATTCATCGGGGTCCCCTTTTTGCTTTCCCTCAGCCCCAGCAGGGCGAATTGCCTTTCACACCTTTTGGTGTCATCCCGAGCGTAGGGCCATAGGCCTGGAGTCGAGGGATCTACTTCCTCCAATTTACCCTTCGACAATCGCTATCTCTTCGTCTGTCAATCCGTACAATTCATATACCATCCGGTTGATTTCCGCGTTCGTCGTGTCGATCTGTCGCTGAATGATTTCCTTTTCGACCGATGACTTTGTGACACGAAGCTGTTTGTGCAAAGTCTGCATCGAATCGACCAGCAATATAATTCGATCACGGATTGTCGTTTCCGCCTTACGAGAATCGTCAATCTTATGAATCGGGAGCAATTCAATGAACTGCCGATTGGCGGCGAAGTATCCTCCGTGGAAGGTTGTTGTGACCCGTTTCAGATAATAGTCCAGCAAATGGGAATTCAGAAGACCGCAGAGATAGTGAAGACTTACCCGGCTCTCGTCGGCCGTGATGCCATAACCCCCAGTCGTAACGTTGATAAAGTAGAGGTTATCATCACGATCCAGATAGGCAGCAAGATCGGTAATCATATAGGGGATCATCAATTTTGGCTGTTCCCACTGTCCGAGATTTTGGGTCCGCCCAAATCGATACCATTGCGTGTCCTTGAATTTCCGTTTTTCTCGTCCGGCCAGCAGGTCGTGATTTTTGTTCAAGTAGTTCCACGCCAGCGGAAACCGCTTCTCCATTTCGTGAGGCGTATNNCCTTTCTGTCGCGGACTTCATAGGGGAACAGGACATACGCCGTTGGCGTTGCGGTATATCGTCCGATACTTCCGCTTCGGACGACGGGTTTCAGGATTGCCGATTCGAGCAAGACGGATTCACCAACTTCGGCCGAAGCAACCTCCATAACCCCTTTCCGTTTATGTCGGAATTCCTTGAACAGATAGACGCTGTCGGCGCTGGTCTGTTGGCCGACAAACATTCCGGTCACAATATCGCCCAGTTTCACCGGCATCTTGGCCAGCCGTTCGAACAACTTCTTGCCCTGGCCGACCTCAAAATTCCACTCCGACGCCGTGATTCGACCGGCCGGGATTTTTCCCCGAATTCCTGTTCCATCCGATCGCCATCGGTCCAAGTCATGGACCTTGACGACTTGGCATGCCTGGCTTGGCGACTTATCCAAAAACAACAGACAGGTATAAGTGGTCGCGCCGTCAAAAACCTGCTGATCGCCGAAGTGGACGATGTGCGACAGATGTTTCCCGTCGGAGATAATGGCTCGTATCGGCTCGCCGTATTTCGAGTTGAAAAACTTGTGCGGACAGATATAACCGAGACGACCGTGGGAATTCAGTAGCTTGAGACCCTGTTCGAGAAAGATAACGAAAATGTCATAATTTCCGGTGCGGCCGGCGCGGAACAGTTCCTTGTAGATTTCGACTTCCAGCGGAGCCCATTCCTTGAGGGTTTGAATGCGAATATATGGCGGATTGCCGAGAATGCAGTCAAAACCGCCGGCCTTCATGGCCTCCGGGAATTCCCGGTCCCAATCGAACGGATTCACCCGTTTCATGTCTTCGGGATCGGCGATCAGCTTCCCCGTGAAATAGTCCGGCCCGATCAGCGAGTTGCCGCATTTGATATTGTCGCGCAAGCGCGGGAGAACGCCTTGTCCGGTGATCGCGCCGCGCTCGCCTTCGAGCATCTTGATATACAAGCTCATCATCGTAATCTCGACCGCTTGCGGATCGATGTCCACGCCATAAATATTGTTGCGGAGTATGTTCGCTTTTTGCTCCAGCGACAATTTGAACTCGCCGCCCTCGTGCGCGTCGATCAAGCGCGCCTGGTTCGCCATTTTCTGCTTCGGTTCTTCGGAAAAATATCGCGTGTGATAATCGAGCAGCGTTTGGTACGCGCCGAGCAAGAAGGAACCGGAACCGCACGCAGGATCGAGCACGCGCAGTTTTTCGATCTGCGAGGCGCCGGAGGCGCCCAACAGCTTGCCAACCGTATTGGCGACGATGTAATCGACGATGTATTTGGG
>PMBP01000287.1 GCA_003152975.1 Phycisphaerales bacterium
AAGATCCAGGGCATCGGGGCCGGGTTTGTTCCTGAGGTGCTCAACCGCGGCATCATCGACGAGATTGTCCAGGTCGGTAACGATCAGGCCCTTCATGCGGCCCGCCAACTGGCCGTGCAGGAGGGGATTCTGGCCGGGATTAGTTCCGGCGCCGCCCTCCATGCCGCTATTGAAGTCTCTCATCGCCCCGACAGCAAGGGCAAGACCATTGTGTTTATTTTGTGCGATTCCGGCGAACGCTATATCTCGACGGACCTGTTTGCCGAAACCTGAAAGGACTATCCATGACCGACCGCTATGTCGATCCCAAAACCGAGCAACTCATCGACGCCGTTGTCCGGACCTACCAGAACGATTCCGGAACGAACTTCATCGATGTGGTCAACCTTCCCATTCGCGAGAAGGTTCTGCATATTCTGGAGAATATTTTCGAGTTATTGTTTCCCGGCTACGGCGGGACGCGGTATATCACCCGCGAGAATGTCCGCTTTGTCGTCGGTGACCTGTTATGTCACATCCGAACCGACCTGACCGAACAAGTGGCGCTGGCCCTGCAACACCAGTGCCGGATCAAAAACTGTTCGACCTGCGACTGCGACTGTATGGCCAAAGATGTAACCGATCGCCTCTTGGCCCGATTGCCGGAAATCCGCGAGTTGCTCAAGGGCGATGTTCAGGCCGCCTACGATGGTGACCCGGCCGCCAAAAGCTTCGAGGAGATTGTCATCGCCTATCCGTGTATCCAGGCTGTCGGCACGCATCGGATCGCCCACGAGTTGTACCGGGCGGACATTCCGCTGATCCCGCGGATCATGAGCGAGTCGGCCCATTCGAAAACCGGCATCGATATCCACCCCGGCGCACAGATCGGCAAAAACTTTTTCATCGATCATGGCACCGGCGTAGTCATCGGCGAGACGGCCATCATTGGCAACGGGGTGAAGATCTACCAGGGCGTAACGCTGGGCGCGATGAGTTTTCCGCGCGACGAGCGCGGCCGCATCATCAAGGGCGGCAAGCGACATCCGACCATCGAAGACAATGTGACCATCTACGCCGAAGCCACGATCCTCGGAGATATCGTCATCGGGGCCGGCAGCATCGTCAGCGGAAACGCCTGGGTGACCAAGGCCATGCCGCCGGGTTCGGTGATCGCTCCTTCGGCGCCGCGATCGAAGCATCGGGATTCCGGGTAGGAGTAAGTGCGGCGTTCGGCCGCCAACGAAAGGTCGATTTGTGAGTCAGGCATTGATCGAGAAAATTCTGGATCTCAAACGCAAACGCCGCGCGGTGATTCTTGCCCACACCTATCAACCCGGCGAGGTGCAGGACATCGCGGACTTCGTCGGCGATTCCCTGCAACTGAGCCGTCAGGCCGCCGCCACCGCCGCCGAGGTGATCGTGTTTTGCGGCGTGTGGTTCATGGCCGAAACGGCCTCGATCCTTTCGCCGAGCAAGACCGTCCTGCTACCCGACAAGCACGCCGGCTGTCCGATGGCTGATATGATTACCGCCGAGCAACTGGCCAAGAAGAAGCGGCAACACCCGGATACCCTCGTCGTGTCCTATGTCAATTCGCCTGCCGCGGTCAAGGCCCTCAGTGACTATTGCTGCACCAGCGGCAACGCTGTGGAGCTGGTCGAGTCTTTGCCCAAGGGCCGTCCGATTCTCTTTGTGCCGGATCGCTATCTGGGCCAGTTTGTCATCGACAAGACCGGCCGCGACATGGTTCTTTGGCCGGGTTACTGCCCGACCCACATGCGGATCGATCCGCATCAGATCGAGCTATTGAAGGCCGAATACCCCGACGCCGAGGTGATGTGCCATCCGGAATGTGCCGAGCCGGTCAAGGCCCTGTCGCATCAGATTCTCAGCACCGGCGCGATGCTCAAACGGATCCCGCAAAGCCCGGCACGCCGATTTATCGTATGCACCGAGGAAGGCATCCTCCACACGATGCATAAGCAATTTCCTGATCGCGAGTTTATGACGATTTCGCAGCGGCCGCTGTGTCCGAACATGAAAAAGATCACGCTCGAAAAGGTCGCTTGGTCGCTGGAAGATATGCAATTTGTGGTGACAGTTCCGGAGGACATCCGCATCCCGGCCCGCCGGGCGCTGGATCGTATGCTGGAAGTTATGCCGAAAGGCGGATGAACCCAATGAACCACCCGAAGGTAGTAGAAGGAAACGATTGAAAGGGTCCGAGCATGTGGGACTATACCGATAAAGTTATGGATCATTTTCTCAACCCCCGCAATGTCGGGTCGGTGGACAACCCCGATGGTGTCGGCGAGGTCGGGTCGCTCGCCTGCGGTGACGCATTGACGCTGTCGTTCAAGCTGGATGCCTCCGGCCGCATCGCCGACGCCAGGTTCAAGACCTTCGGCTGCGCCAGCGCGGTGGCGTCGTCGTCGGTGCTGACCGAGCTGATCCGGGGCAAGACCCTCGACGAGGCCCGGCAGGTAACCAATCAGGACATCGCCCGCGTTCTCGGCGGTCTGCCCGAGCAGAAGATGCATTGTTCGGTCATGGGCCAGGAGGCCCTCGAGGCCGCCATGGCCGACTACTACAGTAAACGCAAAGGCGGGCCCTCCGCCGAAAAGAAGGGTAACATCGTCTGCACCTGTTTCGGCGTGACGGATGACGAAATCCGCAAGGTCGTCCGCGAGAACGGCCTATCGACCGTCGAGCAGGTGACCAACTACTGCAAGGCCGGCGGCGGTTGCGGCGGTTGCCATGGCCGCATTCTTGAACTGATCACCGAGGTTCAGGGCGAGGCGGTTCAGGCCCGTGCGGCCGCGGCCCCCAAACGACCGGCCAAGCTGACCAATATCCAGAAGATCCAGCTCATCCAGCAGACCATCAACGAGCAGATCCGCCCGGCCCTCCGCGCCGACGGCGGCGACATTGAGTTGATCGATATTGACGGCAACAAGGTCATTGTTGCGTTTCGCGGAATGTGTGCGCAGTGCAAGGTGTCGGAGTTTACGATGAAAGATGTCGTCGAGGCGCGGCTCCGAGAATATGTTAGCGAGGAACTGACCGTCGAGGCCGAGAAGAATCCCGATTCATCGGAGCACAAATCATGAGTACAAAAAAGACAACCAAGTCCAAATCAGCATCGGGCTCCTGCGGGCCGGAGTGTGCGTGCCATGGGCCGATGCCGGTTCTTGAGAATAGCGACATACAGTCCTGGCCGAAGCGGGATCCCCAGGCCGTCATCTACATGGACAACAACGCCACTACCCGCGTCGATGAGCAGGTTGTGGCCGAGATGCTGCCGTATCTGACGGAACAGTACGGCAATCCCTCGAGCATGCACACCTTCGGCGGCCAGGTGGCCCACAAGGTCGCCGAAGCCCGCCAACGCGTCGCGGCAATTTTGGGCTGCCTGCCGGAAGAGATTCTCTTTACCAGTTGCGGCACCGAAAGCGACAACACCGCCATCAAGGGCACTCTGGCCGTCCTGCCCAACAAACGCAAGGTCGTCACCACCCGCGTCGAACACCCGGCCGTGCTGACCACCTGTCGCGACCTCGAACGCCACGGCTACAGCATCTCCGAAATCGGCGTCGATCGTCAGGGCCGACTCGACCTCGACGAGCTGGGCTTTCGCATCGACGACAACACGGCCCTCGTCTCAGTGATGTATGCCAACAACGAGACCGGGGTGGTCTTCCCCATCGACGAAATCGCCTCGATCGTTCGCGCCCGCGGCGCGGTATTCCATACCGATGCGGTCCAGGCCGTCGGCAAGATCCCGCTGAATCTCAAGAATGGCGCTATCGACCTGCTGAGCTTATCCGGCCACAAACTTCACGCCCCCAAGGGCGTGGGCGTCTTGTATGTCCGCAAAGGCACGCGGATTGCCCCCTTCATGCACGGCGGCCATCAGGAATCCGGCCGTCGCGGCGGCACCGAAAATGTGCCGGGCATCATCGCATTGGGCAAGGCCTGCGAACTGGCCCAGCAGCACATGGCCGAAGAGAACACCCGCGTCCGCGCCCTGCGCGACCGTCTGCAGGCCAAGCTCCTGGCCTCCTGCACGGATTGCATGATCAACGGTGACCCCGATCGCCGCCTGCCGAATACCCTCAACATCAGCTTTGAATATATCGAGGGCGAGGCGATTCTGCTGCTACTCAACCAGTACGGTATCTGTGCCAGCAGCGGTTCGGCCTGCACCAGCGGTTCGCTGGAACCGTCACATGTCCTGCGGGCGATGGGCGTGCCTTTTACCGCGGCCCACGGTTCGATCCGCTTCAGCATGAGCCGCTTCAACACCGAGGCGGAGGTCGATTTCATCGCCAAGGTCATGCCGAAAATCGTCAACCGTCTCCGCGAGCTGAGCCCCTTCGTTAAGCGCGGGTCCTGACCGCCCAAAAAATCCTTTACATCGGCCGGTTTTTCGGGACAATACAAACCGGTTTTCCCATCGTCGGATGGGGATGGATACAGAGACCATCCTGAAGAAAGGATTGACCATGCGCAAGCTCGGATTGTGGATTGTGTGTTTGGGAATCGCCTTGGGCGTCTTGGCCTGCGCCAAGAAACAGCCGGCAACGGGACCCGCCAACAAGGGGCCTAAAAAGCTCAAGATTGCCGTGATTCCAAAGGGCACCACGCATGTCTTCTGGAAATCGGTGGAGGCGGGGGCCAAGAAGGCCGGAGCCGAGCTGGGCGTCGAGATCGTCTGGAAGGGCCCCCTCAAGGAAAGCGACCGCGCCGATCAGATCAAGCTTGTCGAGCAGTTCGTCGCCGAGGGCATCGACGGCATCGTCCTAGCCCCACTGGATTCCGAGGCCCTGGCCCGTCCCGTTCTAAACGCGATGCAAAAGAAAATCCCCGTGGTCATCTTCGACTCGGCCCTCAAGGGCGAGCCGGGCAAGGATTTTGTCAGCTTCGTCGCCACCAACAATCGAAAGGGCGGGTCGATGGCCGGCGAACAGCTCGCCAAGCTGCTCGGCGACAAAGGCAAGGTGGTCTTGCTCCGCTATGCGGTGGGCTCGGCCAGCACCGAGGAACGCGAGGCGGGTTTCTTGGAGACCCTCAAGACCAAGCCCGACATGACGATGCTTGTGGATAATCGCTACGGTGGCGCGACCGTCGGCGAGTCCAAGAATGAGGCCATGAAGCTCATCGACAAACTCAAGGAAGCCGACGGCGTCTTTTGCCCCAACGAATCTAGCACGCTGGGTATGCTCGGCGCCCTCCGCGACAACAATCTGGCCGGCAAGACGACCTTCATCGGATTCGACGCCACGCCGCCGCTGGTCGAGGCCCTCGAGAAGGGGGAAATCAAGGCCCTGATTGCCCAGGACCCGACCCGCATGGGATATGAAGGCGTCAAGACCCTCGTGGCCCACATCAAGGGCGAGAAGGTCCCGCCTGTTGTCGATACCGGCGTACGGTTAATCACTCCCGAGAACTTGAACGATCCTGAGATCAAGAAGTTTCTCGGCCGGGAGTAACCATCGTGGTATCTGACCGCGTCCTGGCACAGCAGGGGGGCTATCGCCTCCGCATGGAGGGCATACACAAACGCTTCGGCGCGACGATCGCGCTGGCGGGGGTGGACCTGTCCGTTCGCGGCGGCGAGGTCCTGGCTTTGGTCGGCGAAAACGGCGCGGGCAAAAGCACGCTGATGAAGGTCCTCTCCGGAGCCCACGCGGCCGACGAAGGCCGGATGTGGCTCGACGACAAACCTTATCAGCCCCGCAATCCCCTCGATGCCCGCCGGGCGGGCGTGGGGATGATCTATCAGGAGCTGTCGCTGGCGCGGCACATGTCGGTGATGGAAAACATTCTGCTCGGCATGGAGCCCACCCACGGACCGCTGATGGACTGGACCGCAATCCGCCGGCGCGCCGCTGACGCGATGAGCCAGCTCGACCGCCCCGATATCCCGCTGGATATCCCCGTAATGCGGCTGTCGGTCGCCGAGCAGCAGATGGTCGAGATCGCCCGCGCGGTGGCCGTCGGCTGCCGCGTGCTGGTGCTTGACGAGCCGACCAGCAGTCTGACGCGAAAGGATATTGTACACCTGTTTAATCTTGTCCGTCGGCTCCGCTCGCAGGGCCACGCAATCGTCTATATTTCGCATTTTCTCGAGGAGGTCCGCGAAATCTCCGATCGCTTCACCGTTCTCCGCGACGGCCAGAGCGTCGGCGGCGGAATCACCTCCGAGGTTCCCACCGAGCGGATCATCTCCATGATGGTCGGTCGAACGGTCGATGAGCTGTACCCCCGCTCTTTGCGAACGCCCGGCGAGATCCTGCTGCAAATCGATGGGCTCTCCGGCCAGGGTAAGCCCCGCTCGGCGAGCTTGACCCTTCGCCGCGGCGAGGTCCTCGGCGTTGCCGGCCTGGTCGGCGCCGGACGCACAGAGCTGCTGCGGACGATCTTCGGCCTCTCACCTGTCCGCGGCGGAACAGTCCGCGTCGGCGCCTTTACCGGTACGGCTACGCCGCATCGCCGCTGGCAGCAGGGAGTCGGCATCGTCAGCGAAGACCGCAAGCAGGAAGGCCTGGCCGTCTCGCTGAGTATCACCGACAACCTCACCCTGTCGCGCCTTCCCCGCTGGATAACCCCCTCAGGCCAGGACCGCCAGGCATCCCGCTGGATCGGCCGCCTGGCCGTCAAGTGCCGCAGCCCGCGCCAGAGCGTCGTGGACCTGTCCGGCGGCAACCAGCAGAAAGTCGCCGTCGCCCGCCTGCTCCATCACGATGTCGATGTGCTGCTCTTGGATGAGCCCACCCGCGGCATCGATGTTGGCTCCAAGGCCCAGATCTATCAGGTCATCGACGATCTGGCCTGTCGCGGCAAGGCCGTCCTGATGGTCAGCAGCTACCTGCCCGAGTTGATGGGCGTGTGCGACCGCGTCGCCGTGATGTGCCGCGGTGTGCTGTTGCCCGCGCGGCCCGTCGCCGAAATCGACGAACACCAAATCATGGCCGAGGCCACCGGTTCCGGAGATACCGTATGAATCCTTCCCCCGAATTGACGACCCCCTCCCGTTTCAGCGCCGGCGAACTGATCGGCAAACTCGGCCCGCTGATCGGTCTGGTCTTCGTGCTGGCCCTGTTTTCGATTCTGGCCCCGGCGACCTTTCCGACGCTGAACAACTTCGAGTTAATCCTTCGCCAGACGGCCGTCGTCGGTACCGCCGCACTCGGCATGACGCTGATCATCATTGCCGGCGGTATCGACCTGTCCGTCGGTTCCGGCATCGCCCTCTATACCGTCGTGATCGCTTTGCTGCTCCGCGGCGGCGTACATCCGCTCCTGGCAGCCGCCGGAGGGATCGCCGCCGCGGCCTTCTGCGGCGGCGTGATCGGATTCCTCATCACGCGGCTGGGCCTGGCGCCGTTCATCATCACGCTGGGCATGTGGGGCGTGCTCCGCGGCGCCGCCAAAGGACTGGCGAACAACTCGATGGTCTATCCGCCCGCCACCGGCCTCAATGAACTCCTCCAGCCGCTCAGCGCCGACTTCATCTGGTTCCTCACACCCGGGGCCTGGATCATGCTGGTCCTGGCGGCGGTCGTCGCCCTGATGCTCCGCTATACGCGGTTTGGCCGTCACATTTTCGCCATCGGCTCCAACGAGCAGACGGCCCGCCTGTGCGGCATTCATGTCGAAAATACCAAGCTGCGGATCTACATGCTCGCCGCCGCCTTCGCCGGCGTCGCGGGCATCCTGCAATTCTCCTACCTGACGATGGGCGACCCGACCACCGCCGATGGCATGGAGCTCAACATCATCGCCGCCGTCGTCATCGGCGGGGCGTCTCTGTCCGGCGGGCAGGGTTCGGTCCTTGGCTCTCTGGTTGGTGCGCTGATCATGACTATCGTCTCCAACGGCTGCACGAAGATGGGGCTGGCCAACTGGGTCGAGCAGATCGTCACCGGCTGCATCATCGTCCTGGCCGTCGCCCTCGACCGCCTCCGCCAGCGGCGGATGAGCTGATCGGAAATTTTCATGCTTCGTCTTCCGCGATACTCCATCGGGATCGGCGACCGTTTCGCTCATCAGGGCTGCGCCCAGCTTGATGCCCTGATTGCCGCCGAGGGCAAAGGCGTGGAGATCACGCCGGTCTGGAACAAATCCTTCCGCGAGCACAGCATCATCGGTACCCAGCCGCCCAGCGTTCGCGACGAGGCCGACCGGGCCGTCCGGCAGAAGGGATGGAAGCGGCCGTACTTTGTTGACGCCGACCACATCAATCTCAAGATTGTCGATGGATTTCTCGATTGTTCGGATTTCTTCACCCTCGATGTCGCCGACTTCATCGGCCTGACCCCCACCCCCGCCGACCTCGACGCCTTCATTACCCGCCACAAGGATCTGACGGCCATCCGCACAATCCCCGGCATCCCCGATCCATTGGCCATCGACGAATCGTCGCTCCGCAGTATCGCCGGCAAATACCTTGTCGCCGTCTGCGAAGCGGGAAAAATCTACCGCCGCATCGAACAGGCCAAAGGCCCCGGCAGCTTTGTTACCGAAGTCTCGATGGACGAATCCAACGAGCCGCAAACGCCCGTCGATCTGCTGGTGATCCTGGCGGCCCTGGCCGACGAAGGCATCCCCGCCCAGACGATCGCTCCCAAGTTCGCCGGCCGCTTCAACAAGGGCGTGGACTATGTTGGTGATCGGGACCTCTTCGAGCGGCAATTCCGCGATGACCTGGCCGTGATCCGTTTTGCCCCGCCGCGACTCGGCCTCCCGGACACCCTCAAGCTCAGCGTCCATTCCGGTAGCGACAAGTTCTCACTGTATCCGATCATCCATCGCGCCCTGCGGGATTTTGACGCCGGCCTGCACCTCAAGACCGCCGGCACNNACCACCTGGCTGGAGGAACTGATCGGCTTGGCGATGGCCGGCGGGGACGGCCTTCGGATTGCCCAGGATGTTTACGCCGCCGCGTTAGTTCGCTTCGACGAGCTGTGCGGCCCGTATGCCACCGTCATCGACATCGACAAGGACCGCCTGCCCGATCCGCAAACGGTTGCCCGCTGGACGGGCGAGCAGTTCGCCGCCGCCCTCCGCCACGATCTGGCCTGTCCGGCCTTCAACCCACATCTCCGCCAGCTCCTCCATGTCGGCTATAAAATCGCCGCAGAAATGGGACCGCGATTTCTGGCTGCACTCGAAGTCCATCAGGCTGTCATCGCCGCCCAGGTTACCGCCAACCTCTTCGACCGCCACATCCGTCCCCTTTGGCTCGGGTAACGGATCGTTTCATTCCGCTGCGTTTGAGGTCCCGGATGGATTGGCTCACTTCATATCCCGGATTCGAACCTCGATGCCCTTGACATCCTTGAGGAGATTGACGAGCAGCTTGGGATCCGTCTGGCCGTAGTGATACGGGTACAGGATCTTGGGGCTAAACGACTTGGCCGCCTCGGCCGTCATCTCCGGCGTCATT
>PMBP01000414.1 GCA_003152975.1 Phycisphaerales bacterium
TACCTGGCCAAGCGCGACGCGGACTGGATGGGTCCGGTGTATCAGTCGCTGGGGCTATCGGTGGGTGCGATCCAGGCGGACATGGACACTTTCGGAGAGGTCCGCAAGGGCCAGTACGACTGCGACATCACCTACGGGACCAACAACGAATTCGGCTTTGACTATCTGCGCGACAACATGAAGATGTCGCTGGAGCAGATGGTGCAGGGGCCGCTGGACTACGCGATCATCGACGAGGTGGACTCGATTTTGATCGACGAGGCGCGGACGCCGCTGATTATTTCGGGTCCGGCGTTCGACGACACCACCCGCTATAAGAAGGCCGACGCGGTGTGCCGGGAGCTGATCCGCAAGCAGAGCGGGCGGATGGCGGCGCAGCGGCGGATCGACGAGACCGAGCGGACGGCGGCCAACGCCGAGGGCGAGTTGAGCGAGGCCAAGAAGGCCAAGGACTCCGATCGAATGCAGGCGGCGCAACTGGTGCTCGAGCGGTCGGAGCGGGAGTTGGCGGAGCTGAAGTCGTCGATCACGACTATGACGGAATTTTTCGAGGTGGAGTACGATCGCAAGTCGGCGCATCTGACGCACGATGGGATCGGGGCGGCGCAGGAGGCGGCGGGGGTCGGGTCGTTCTTCACCGGGTCGAACATGGACTGGCCGCACCTGTTGGAACAGGCGCTGCGGGCGCATGTGGTGTTCGAGAAGGAAAAAGATTATGTGGTGATGGACGGCAAGGTGATCATCGTTGATGAGTTCACCGGCCGGTTGATGCACGGGCGGCAGTGGTCCGACGGCTTGCACCAGGCGGTGGAGGCCAAGGAAGGCGTGCAGATCAAGGAAGAGACGCAGACGCTGGCGACGATCACGCTGCAGAACTTCTTTAAGCTGTACCATGCACTGGCGGGGATGACGGGGACGGCGGCGACCGAGGCCGAAGAGTTCATGAAGATCTACGGGCTGGATGTCGTCGTGATCCCGACGAACCAGCCGTGCATGCGGAAGGACCAGGACGACCTGGTGTATCGGACGATGCGGGAGAAATTCGCGGCGATCGTCGAGGAGATCAACGATGTCAGCGGTAAGGGACAGCCGATCTTAGTGGGCACGGCAAGCATCGAGAAGAGCGAGGCGATCTCGCAGGTGTTGACGCAAAAGTACGGGGTGGAGCACGAGGTGCTCAACGCCAAGCAGCACGCCCGCGAGGCGCTGATCGTGGAGAAGGCGGGTCATCAGCACACTGACCGGCTGGGGCGGACGCGGGGCAATGTGACTATCGCGACGAATATGGCCGGGCGGGGTACGGACATCAAGTTGGGGCCGGGCGTGGCGGAGATCGGCGGGTTGCATGTTCTGGGTACCGAGCGGCACGAGGCGCGGCGGATCGACAACCAGCTTCGAGGGCGATGCGGGCGACAAGGTGACGCGGGGTCGAGCATCTTTTTCGTGAGTTTTGACGATGACCTACTGAAGATGTTCGCGCCGGAGTGGGTGATCAAGGCGATGCGGCTGATCGGATGGGAGGAAGGCCAGCCGATCCAGCACCCGAAAATCAGCAAGGGGATCGAGCGAGCGCAGAAGAAGGTCGAGGAGCGGANNACGACGAGGTGATGGACTACCAGCGGAAGATTTTCTACTCGCGGCGGCGTAAGGTGCTCGGCGGGAAGGGGATCAAGCCGCTGATCGAGGACATGATCAATTCGATGCTCGAGGGGAGCTGCAAGAATTTTCTCGACGAGCAGTATCCGTACAAATGCATCACGGAGTGGGCGAAAACGAATTTCGGGATCGAGCTGGACCGGCGCAAGATTGAGGGGCTGGAGCCGGAGGAGATCGAGTGGACGATCCGGGAGCAGGCCCGTAAGGAGGTGTCGGGCGACATCCCGGTGACGATGGGGGAATATCTGGAAGACCTTGAGGACCCGAAGAGCTGGGACCTGGAGGGGCTGGCCAAGTGGGTGATGAGCGCGTTCGGGGCGGGGATTTCGACCAGCAAGTTGCGGGGGTTGACGGTCGAGGAGATCGAGAAGGTGATCATCGAGGCGGCGCGTGAGCAGATAGACAAGCGGGATTGCTCGCCGCTGCGGACGATTGTGCAGGAGGGGTTTGGGCTGCGGACGATTGTGCAGTGGGCCAACAGCAAGTTTGACCTGCGGCTGGAGCCGGAGGGTCTCAAGGACCTGAAGGCGGCGGAGATTCGCGAGCGGCTGCGGAAGGCCGTGGACGGCAAGTA
Organism: Phycisphaerales bacterium; assembly: GCA_003152975.1. Classification (GTDB taxonomy): domain Bacteria; phylum Planctomycetota; class Phycisphaerae; order Sedimentisphaerales; family Anaerohalosphaeraceae; genus FEN-1350. Next base: position 2,231 of record PMBP01000414.1, read on the forward strand.
CGACCAGCGGGAGATCGAGTACCCGGTGGAGTTCGCGATGAGCATGGCTTACGGGCCGCAAGGGGTGAGCATCTACGGATTCCAGGGGCTGGCGGAGTGGGCCAACAAGCGGTTTAGCACGAACTGGGCGGCCGAGCAGATCCAGGATCGGACACCACAGGCGGTGTATAACGATCTGCTGGAGCTGAGCCGGAAGTATCACGAAGGATTTCTGGCCGAGCAAGTGGCCGAGCGGGTGCGGTCGGCCGGATCGATGCAGGACATCGCCGAATGGTCGAACACGCATTTCGGGAGCGGTTTTAGTGGGGAATCGTTTGCGGACAAGGAACAGGCCGAGGCGATGACGCTGGAAACGGGGCGGGAATTTTTCCGGCGGGAGCTCAGTTCGCTGGAGCGGTATGTCCTCTTGCAGATCTTCGACAGCACCTGGAAGGACCACCTGTACGCGATGGACCATCTCAAGGACAGCATTTTCCTGCGGTCGTTCGCGGAGAAGGATCCCAAGACCGAGTACAAGCACGAGGGGTTCCGGATGTTCGAGGAGATGCTGGAGACGACGGAGGACCGGGTGACCAACATCATCTTCCGCGTGCGGCTGGAGGCGGGGGCGCAGGCGCGGAACGTGTGGAACATCGGGCGGACGCAGAAGGACGAGGTAGGGCAGTTCGCGCAGGCCGAGCGGCAGCGGGCCGCGGCAACGGCGCCGCAGGGGGAGCAGAAGGTCAAGACCATTCGCACCGAGGAGCCGAAGGTGGGGCGCAACGACCCGTGCCCGTGCGGCAGCGGCAAGAAGTATAAGAAATGCCACGGGGTGGATAAATGAGACCATTTTCAATTTGGTGATCTTGACAGGTTTCTCGGGGGATTGGAACATAAGTTGTTGAGGGGGCGGGGGTTAGGGCGTGTTGATCCATTTCATTTCACCGTTGGCGGGGAAAATCCATAGGCAAGTTCTGTAACTAACCCGGGTGTCGGGGACTCCTTTATTTGTCATAACTGTTGATTTGACCTTGATTTAAGTCGTGAAATCGTGTAGAATACAGATGGCTTCGATGGGGCCGGAGACCGGCCGGCAGGTTCGGTTTTTGAGGGAACCTGCTGAAGCATGCGGGGGTATTGTATTCTGGAAGCAGGGTGATCGCAGGTACTATTTTGGATCCAGGTTTGGCATCCGAAAGGACAAGGAATATGAGAGCAGCAATCCTCACCGTGATGGCGGCGATTTGTGTTTTTACCGGACCTGGGGTAGCGACGGGGGCCTTTTGCCCGCCCGGGGACATGAACGGGGACTGTTCGGTGGATCTGGCCGATCTGGCCATCTTTGCGGGGCAATGGCTACACGGTCCCGGCTGCGTCAATCACCCATCCGACTGCGCGGACCTCACGGACAATGACGGGGTCAACCTGAAGGACTTTGAGCTCTTTGCGGCCAGTTGGGGGCAGAAGGTCCCCCCGGTGGTGATCAATGAGATTCACTACGATCCGGACGTTAAAACGGAACTTTGCGAGTTTGTGGAGTTGTATAACCCGACGCCGCAGGAAGTGGATATTTCAGGGTGGTATTTTTCAGCGGGAATTGCTTTCACCTTCCCGACGGGATCTAAAATTGGCGCGGATGGCTATCTGGTCCTGGCGCGGAACACGGCAAAATTTCAGGCCAAGTTCGGTCAGACGGCGGATGGGCAATTTGCGGGGAACTTGAGCAATCAAAGCGACACCCTGCGGCTCAAGGACGCGGCGGGCCGGACGATCGACGAAGTAACCTATCAACTCGGATTTCCCTGGCCGACCGTGGGCGATCCGGCTCCGAGCGGTGCGACGGGTTCGGGGTATTCGATTCAATTGATCAACCCGTCGATGGACAACGATCTGGGCGGGTATTGGCGCGGGGCCCCGCCGACACCGAAGGCCAAGAACGGCTCCTATGCTCAGACGGCGGCTCCGGCGATGCGGCAGGTCGAGCATAAGCCCAAGTCACCCAAAAGCGGCGAGGCGGTTACGATCACAATCAAGGTGACAGATCCGGCCGGCGTTGCGAGCGTCGTATTGAAATACCAGGTTGTGGACCCCGGCCAATACATCAACCGCGTCGATGCGGCTTACTCGACGAACTGGACGACGGTTCCGATGTACGATGACGGCACCCACGGCGACGAACTGGCCGGGGACACTATTTATACCGCGGTGATGCCGGCCGAACTTCAGGTCCATCGGCGGCTGATCCGGTACAGGATGACGGTGATGAACATCAACGGCCAGCTCCGCAATGCGCCGTATCTGGCGGACGATCCGTGCCCGAACTTTGCGTACTTCGTGTATGACGGGGTGCCGGCTTGGACAGGAGCGGTCCAGCCGGGCGCCGATCAGCCGGTGACTTTTGGGATCGATGTCATGCGGTCGCTGCCGGTGTATCATTTGATCAGCAAGAAGGCCGACGCGGAGGGATCGACCTGGTACCAGGTGTATGACTGGCAAGACAACAGCCATTTCTGGTATGGCACGCTGGTGTATGACGGCGAGGTTTACGATCACATCACCTATCGGCCGCGGGGCGGATGCTGGCGTTACGCGATGGCCAAGAACATGTGGAAATTCGAATTTCTGCGGGGGCATAATTTCCAGGCGAGGGACGATTTCGGCAATAAATATTCCACGCCATGGGACACCCTGAATTTTTCAGCGTGTATTCAGCAGGGGAATTTCGGGCAACGGGGCGAGCAGGGGATGTTCGAGGCGCTGACTTTCCGGATGTTCAATCTAACGGGCGTTCCTGCGTCGAAGACCCACTGGCTGCAATTCCGAATCATCGACGAGCCGGCCGAATATACCTCACAATATGTGGGCGATTTGTGGGGGCTTTACATGGTCATCGAGCAGCCCGACGGGCATTTTCTCGACGAGCACAACCTGCCGGATGGAAACCTCTACAAGATGGATGACGCCTATGGACCCTACGGACAAAAGAACAACCAGGGACCGACGGCGGCGCCCGACTCGTCGGATATCATCGCGTTCAAGAATACATACGAGACCAATCCCTCTGCTTCGTGGTGGGGAACGAATACGGAGTTGGAGCGGTATTTCAGCCATGTAGCCGTGCAGTATGCCACCCACGATGGGGATATCACAAGCAAGAACCACTTCTTCTACCTGAATCCCAAACCGACGACCAATTCCTGGGGCACAAGCTGTCGATGGTCACTGTTTCCCTGGGATACGGATCTGACCTGGACGACCTACTACGGCGACATGAGCGACCCCTTCAGCCGGTCGGGACTTTTTGGCTATTCGCCGCTGGACATCGGCAGACGAAACCGGATTCGTGAGGTCAGCGATCTGCTGTTCAATTCCGACCAGATGGACCAGCTCATCGACGAATATGCGTCGATCATTAACGACCCCACGGGCGGGTTATCTTTTGTGGATGTGGACCGGGCGATGTGGGACTACAATCCGGTGATGGATCCATCGTCGGGTTTGAACTTCGGTGACCGGGCCGTTCAAGGGCGGTTTTATCAGTCCGCGGAGAATTCGGGATTCGAACGAACCTTCGAGGGTATGGTCAAGGTGATGAAGGCCTATGTCGCTTCGCGGCAATCGTATATGAGTTCGGAGAGCAGCGACGCAGCGATTCCCAACACGCCGACGGTGACCTACGCGGGGACGGCCAACTACGCC
>PMBP01000501.1 GCA_003152975.1 Phycisphaerales bacterium
GTCCACGTTGGTGGAGATGCTGGTGGAAACGCCGATGTCGCCGAAGGTCGATTTGCTGCCGTCGTAATTGCGATAGATTTTGTACGCGGCGGAAATATAGGTGTCGTTGCCACCCCAGTAGCTGGCAAAATAGAGGCCATACTTGCCGAAGATGCCCAGCACATCGGCCATTGCGATGCCGCCGGAGACATGGTTGGTGCCCCCGTAGCTGTATTCGGTGATCGCCAGCTTGGTGTTGGGGTAGAACGAACTGATCGACTTGGTGACCTTGGGCAACAGGGGCAGATAGGATCGGTACCACTGGCCGATCCAGCTTTTCTCGACATAGTCGGGATCCCACAGGGATCGTGGGGCCTGCATGCGGGCCTCGGCATTGGTCTGGGTATAAACCGTCTGGTTTTCCGTGATACGAATGGAATCGGCATCCTGGGCTTCGGGATACCAGTGGAGATCGAGGACATCGAGCAGCCGACGGCCTTGGATATTCGACGCGGTCTTCATCTCGTCGAGGTAATAATCGATGAACCACGAATACGAATGCCCCGTTTTCACGGTCTTCCAATCGGGAGCGGTCTGAAAGTCGTAGAAGGCGGCAAAACCATACAGGGCCGGGCCGAAGATCTGGGCGGCGGGATCGACATCCTTGACGGCCGAAGACAGGGCGACCGACCGGTCGATGAGTTCCTGACAGCCGGTCTTGGCCGGATGGATCCGCGGATGCGTCGAGGGCCAGAGGGCCGGCTCGTTGTCAAGGGCGTAGGCTTTTACACCAGCGGAGGTGGAGGCGTTGCCGAACTGGCTGACTAGAAAGTTGACGCACTCGTCCATGTACACGAAACCATCGGAGGTGTTGGGACTACCAGGAGGATTGCAGAAGGGAGCCGGCTTTTTGAAGACGACCTCTTTCCACCGAACGGATGGGGCGACTTCGGTCTCTGTAACAGTCTTATTTTTGTCGGCGGAAACGAATCCTGCCATCTGGAGCGTAATGAGGGAAAACTGGTCCGCAGCGTTGCAGGATTCCTGAAATTTGGTCAGTGTCCGGCCGGGGATGAGTTTCTCCGCACTGGGAAAGCCGTTGACCAATAAATCGTCGTTGTAATGGTACCAGTCACTTCCGGCGTTGGAGAAGTTGTTTTCCCAGTTGTATCCGGTCAGGCGGTTGCCGCCGATTCGGCGAGCGGGGATGTTTTCGGCGGCGGTCATCTTTTCGTTGGAACCGTACACAAACGGGCTGATGGGTGAGCGCTCTTGCTCGGTGGCGATGGTGTAGGTCACACTGATCGTTCCGGGGTCCCCGGCGGCCGGACAAATCCCGGAAAACAAAAACACCCCGACCCAACCAGTCAAGGCAATCGCGGTACATCTGGTTGTATTCATCATCCGACTCTCCGGTAACGATATCCTCTGCTATACTGATCCCCCCACACCCCGCTCCGTTACGCTATTATAATCGATTTTGGGCCATTTCCGGTAGTCTTTTTCGTGCAAATCGGGATGGAAGCGGCGTCCGTTNNTACATATTCTTGCGAATCACCCTACCCTCGTTATAATGAGCCATCAAACGAATCGACAATTATTGAAACATCCGAACTGAAGGAGAACGATGATGACTTCTTCGATCAATCGCCGTGAATTTCTGGCCGGGATGGCCGCCGGGGCCGTCGCCGCCGCCGGCTACCCGTTATATGCGGCCGACTCTACGCCGGCAAGTCAGGCAACAGCCGGGCTTGCAGAGCCGGTGTTCCACCCCCTGCCGCTGGGCTCGATCCGTCCGACGGGCTGGCTGGGGCGGCAACTGCGGATCCAGGCCGAGGGTCTGAGCGGGCACCTCGACGAGNNCTCGACGAGTTCTGGCCGGACGTGGCGCAAAGTCAGTGGTTCGGCGGCAAGGCCGAAGGGTGGGAGCGGGCCCCGTATTGGCTCGACGGCGCCATTCCGCTGGCCTGGGTGCTCGACGATCCGGGGCTGAAGGCCAAGGTCAAAAGACACATTGACTTTATCGTCGCCAACCAGCGGCCCGACGGCTGGTTTTCTCCGTATCCGGCCGATGCCAACGCCAAGACCTACGACCTGTGGTCGATCCTGCTGGCCAACAAGGTCCTGGTGCAGTATCACGAGGCCACGAGCGACGCCAAGGTGCTTGAGGCCGTGATGAAAAACCTCAAGGCGATGCAGCAGGCCATGGATCGCACGCCGCTGTTCAACTGGGGCAAGTTCAGGTGGTTCGAGGGATTGATTCCCGTTTTTTACGCCTATGAGAAGACCCGTGAACCGTGGCTGTTCGATCTGGCTCGGAAGCTCCGTCAGCAGGGCTTTGACTACCAGTCGTTTTACGGCGGGCAGGACATCACCCTCCCGACGGCGCGCCGCGGCAAGTGGACTTATGAAAAGCATGTCGTCAACACCGGCATGGCCCTGAAGGCCTATGCCTTGTCGTGGCGGCTAACGCGCGACGCGGCCGAGCGGGCGTTCCCGGCCAAGATGATCGAGATCCTCGACCGTTATCACGGGCAGGCGACGGGCATGTTCTCCGGCGACGAGTGCCTGTCGGGAAAAAATTCCGTCCAGGGAACCGAGCTGTGTTCGGTGGTCGAGTCGATGTTCTCGCTGGAGCACCTGGTCTCGCTGACGGGCGATGCGACCTTTGGCGATCGGCTGGAACGGATCGCGTTCAACGCCCTGCCGGCCACCTTTTCCCCGGATATGTGGACGCACCAGTACGATCAGCAGGTCAACCAGGTCCAATGCACGATCAACAAAGATCAGATGTGGTCCACCAACGGCCCGGAATCGAACCTGTTCGGGCTGGAGCCGAACTTCGGCTGCTGCACCTCCAACCTGCACCAGGGCTGGCCGAAATTCGTCGCGCATTTGTGGATGCAGACCGAAGGCGAAGGAATCGCCGCGGTCTCCTACGCGCCGAGCACGGCAGGATTCAGTGTCGGCGGAACACCGGTGGTCGCGACGACCGAGACGGACTACCCCTTCCGCGAAACGGTCAAGCTGACGATCGTATCCGGAAAGGCCGTTCGTTTCCCGCTGATGCTTCGCGTTCCGGCCTGGGCCCAGGGAGCGACGGTCCGCATCGCAGGCGGCGACGAAGCCCTCAAACCCGGCTCGTTCCACCGCATCGAGCGGGAATGGAACGGGGCCGTCGAACTGACACTGCGATTCCCGATGAAGGTCAAGACCTCGCAGCGCTACAACGATGCCGTGGCGGTCGAGCGGGGTCCGCTGGTCTATTCACTCAAGATCGGCGAGGCCTGGACCCGCGTCAACGCCGACAAGCCCTTCCGCGAGTTACCGCACGGCGATTTCGAGGTCCGGCCAACCACGCCGTGGAATTACGGCCTGATCGTCGATGAGGCCAAGCCGGAAACCAGCATCTCGTTCAGCGAGCAGCCCGTAGGCGAGCGGCCCTTCTCTACGGAAGGCGCCGGAGTCGTGGCCAAGGCCAAGGGCAAGCGGCTTCCGAACTGGAAACTGAACTACGGCTGGGCCGACGACGTGCCCGCAGGCACGCAGACATCCTCCGAGCCGGTCGAAGACATCACGCTGATCCCGTACGGCTGCACGCGGCTTCGCGTGACGGAGTTTCCGCGGATATAAGAAAACGCCCAGTTCTATTTCGGAGTCGGCAGTGTCACGGCAAGCCAGCGGCAGTTGATGACTTTTTCGACCAGGTCCAGCGGGATATAGAAATACTGATTGGAGGCCTCGAAGCCCAGTCGGGCGTCGCGGCTTTGCAGCGCGTGGAGCCGTTTGGTCAGTGTCGTTTCGGCATCGATCAACCGCTGCATCCCGGCTGTGTCCCCCGCTCGGCGGGCCAGGACAAAGCGGGTCTGGTTGGCGACGGCGGAAAAATGAATCGCCGCGGCCTCCGCGAAGACAAGCTCTTCGGTCATCGCGGGCGGCGGCTCCGGGACGACCGAGCGAAGCGCGGCTACGGCGGATTCGAAACCGGCGGCGACCTTTTCCAACTGGGCCGCGAAAATGTCTGGAGGATAAATCGCTCGCCACCCGTCAAGATCATCGTAGGGGATTCCGACCATGGTGGCTTTGTAGTTGGTCGGCGCCGCCCAGAGTGGATTAGACGGACCAACCTGGAGCGGAGCGTTGTACACGCAGGCGGCATGGAAGGGAAACTCACGGAAGGCGGCGCTGCACTGCCGCCAGAACGCGACGGCCGCGACGGCATTCTGATCGCCGTGACGGCGGCGGGCCAGGGTGTCGAGCGTTCCGCCGGATGCGATTTCCGAAACGGCTTCGATATTGGGCGAGGGATGGCCGCCCAGCGTCCAGCCGAGCATAAGGTGACTGACCCCAGCCTGGCGCAGGGCGGCGGTGTGCAGTGCGACATTTTCCACGACGGGAATATACGGCACGGCGGACAGCTCCCACGAATTGCCGATCTGGAGCTTGGCGACGACTGACAGGCCGTGCTTTTGTGCGGCCGCCCAATGCCGCTTGGCACGAGGGCCGGGGCCGACGGCGCTGAGGCAATACTCGCCGATCTCGGATTTGACGCCGCCGCGTTCGATGGGCAGACTCCATTCGGACACGCTCATCAACTCGACTCCGGCGGGTAGCCGCTCGATGGCTTGCGTCGCCCAGTCATCTCCCCAGCCCCAATCCCAGGCGATCAACCGCTGGCGACCCTCGGCGGCGCGGATCCCTTCAAAAAAGGTCGCGTTGACTTCGGCAATGACTTCGGCGGGTGGGCGTGATCTGCATCGCGGGCAATCGCCGCCGCGGCCGTGCGACCAGCAGTTGGTGAGATTTTCCGAACCGGTGATGGTGAAGAATCCGCCGAGATCCGGCACCGCGCGGCACAGGTCCGCGACGGCCCCGTTCAACGCGGAGCGGACTTCGGGGGCGCTGGTACATAGCGAGGTGAAATCCTGCTCCGTCACGCCGCGCCAGCCGGGATTTTTTTCGAAGACCGGCGAGGACATCGGCAACGACCGCGGCTCGTTGAGGTAGAGGAACACCTTGACGCCGTGGCGGGCGGCGCGAGTGACCAACTCGCGGAGGGCCGAGCGTCGGCGTTCGATGTCGGCTTCGTTGGACCAGGGCAGTGGCGACAGGCGGGCCAGCACGGCCTGAAGCCAGACGGCGTTGATGCCCGAAGCCGCAAGGCGAGCCAGGTAGCCGTCGGGATACGGATCGAGCGTAGCATCCAGCAGCGGGTCGCCGTAGAGGGCAAAATAGGAATACGCGAGGCGTAATGGCGATGATTGGATTTCCTGCCAGGGCTTGGCCGCGGAGGGCATCGGCTGACTGAGCTTGTCCACAAAGGAGAACAACGGATCGCGCCCCTCCAACGCTCCGCCGGGAAACTGGGATCGAACCACCACGGCGATTTCTTCGGCACGGGCCGATTCGGCGGGAGTCGGTTGGGCCCATCGCAACGGCGGGCACTTGGGCTTGTGAAGGCCAAGCTTGATGAAAAAGAAATCGTCCTCGCGGAGCGTGTAGGCCATTTCCTCGGCCGTCCAACCCAGCAATAAAAGGAGCTGATCGTAGGGCAACAGATGCCAGTTGCGGCGGATGATGGTAAGGGAAACTCGCCGTCTCTGCGCGTCGTTGAGACCGCGCGGCGACTCAAGCCCCATGCTCCGGCCGACGCGTTCAATATCTTCCTTCTTGGCCCCCACGACGACGGCCATTTGTGCCGACGAAACCAACGACCAGTTCCGCCAGACGAACGCATGCAAACGACTGGGAAACCACATGGCCTCCAGCGGCACCGGTGCATTGCCCATCGGCAACACTGTTGCGGCCTCGGCCGCCATGGCAGGCCACGACAGAAAGGGCGCTGCGACACTCGCAGCCGTTACGCCGACCGTTGTCCGCACAAGAAATTCACGCCGCGTGATAAGAGATTTATGGATTGATAAACTTTGTATTTGTCTCATGGGATCATTTCCCTTCCGCCACCGGCAACAACAGGCAACTTGCTTCCTTGCCGAGCAGCACCGAGTTGTTGGCAATTCGGGTATCGCCCGTCCGGGGCGACAGGCCGTTTTGGCGATTGGGTTCCAGCGCCCGACAACTGCTGGATGCGATATGGACCCGCAGTCGGTGGCCGCGGTTGAAAATCATGCTGGTCGGCCACAACTTGACCTCGACGGAGACCGGCTCGCCGGATTTGAGCCACACCTGGCGGTCCAGTCCTTCGCGGAGAGACAGCCGCAGCGCCCCTTCGCAGATGTTAATTGAGCGGCCGTCGGGATAGACATCGCACAGCCGCACGATCAGGTCGGTGTCGGGGGCGTCGCTGCTGATCTTGACGCGGGCGATCGCATTGCCTGTTACCTCCATCGACACGGGCAGTGGCTCGGTCGTAAAGACCAGGACATCGTCGCGGGACTCGATGGGCCGCTGGTCTTTGGGACCCGCGGGGATCGTCAGCTCATAGCCGCCGATGGACGGCACGGGATTGGCCGGGTCGCTGCGATAGCCAAGCGAGCCGGACTCCGATGGCGGCTCAAACGCGGCCTTGTGATCGGCCGACAGGTAGAGCGTTCGGCTTTGAGTCTTGACCGGAGGCCAGGCGGCGGCCGAGCGCCATTGATTGCCGGGCGCCCCGTCCTCGCCGACGGCACCCATCGTGTAGTAGGTCACGGCCGGGGCATCGAGGATACCGTTGGCCTGGCCCTTCAAGGTCGCGGCAAACCATTTCCACAAATCATGCACATCGCCCGGCGTGGTTGTAGCGCCGGGGAACGACAAGTCCCCGGCCTTGTCGGCCAACACGCCGTGGGTCCACGGGCCCATAATCAGCTTTTGCTTTCCCTTGGCGCCGGGGCCGCCCTGGGTCTGGTAGCCGACGAAGGCGTCTAGTGTCGCCTGGGCAAAAATGTCGAACCAGCCGCCGACATGCATACCTGCCGCGTTGACCTTCCCGTAGCGGGAGACAATCTCGCGATCCAGCCAGTATTGCGTGAGGGGATAGTTTTTCGTCCACAGATCGAGGGCCCGCGGCTCAAACTTAGTCTCCCTGAGCCAGTCTTCGACCATGGCCGCACGGAAGATACCGCCGCGATAAATGCTGTCGCGGAACAAACTCGGCGTTCCGACGGCCATGAATTGGCTGACGATATTGGCTTGGCCGGTACCGGCCAGGAGATACTGCGTGATCGCCCCTGCTGATCCGCCCCAGGTACCGATCCGTCCGTTGCACCACGGCTGCTTGGCGATCCACTCGGCCGTATCGAAGCCATCCCGCTTACTTTCCGCCTGACCGTCGGCGTCGAACGGTAGATTTTCGCCTTCCGATGCGAATCGGCCGCGAGTGTCCTGAGCGACGAATACAAAGCCCAACTTATTGGCCTCCATTCCCATCCCGGCAACAGATGTCTTGTTGTACGGAAACCGCAGGAAAATGACCGGCCAGGGGCCGTCGCCTTCGGGCTGGTACACATCGGTCGCCAACTTGACGCCATCGCGCATCGTAACCCTCTGCGTTTGCGGCGCTGCTGTTACCAAAGGAGAAACGATGGCTATGAGGAGGATGAGCATTATGTTTCTGTGCATGATTACGATCTCCGTTTGAACGATTGCGATTCTTTCCAATGCGAATCAAAGAATCATTCAATCATGGATTCGAACGGCCGTCAAGAATGCCGATCCGGATTCGTCAATCCTGAAATATCGGCATTGAATCGTATTGGCAGATAAGAAAGTTTGACAAACGATATTCTGTCGATAGAATAGAGCGGAACTGGATTTCCATATCGGGAAAGGAGAAGTCATGGGTCGAACGGTTTCATGGGGTTTGTTTCTTGCAGCGATTTCGGCTTGGGTCTCAGGGGCCTCGGAACCGGTCCTGGAGGCCGCCGCCGCTCTGGATTTTCGGCAAGTCGTCCAACAGGCCAAGGAGAAGGTATTCCCCTCGGTGGTCTATATCAAATGCCTGCGGGAAAACCATGAGAGCGGCAAGAAAGTCACCGAAGAAGTCAGTGGCAGCGGTATGATCGTCGCCGACAACGGCGAAATTCTGACCAACTGGCATGTCATCGACAAGGCACAAGAAGTTCGCTGCCTGCTGTACGACGGCCGGGCCCGATACGCCGAGATCCGCGGGTACGACAAGGATACCGATCTGGCCCTGATCCGCCTCAAGCTCGAAGGCGATGAAAAAGTTCCGGCCGCCTCGCTGGGTGATTCGTCGGCCCTCAAGGAAGGCGACTTCGTCATGGC
>PMBP01000514.1 GCA_003152975.1 Phycisphaerales bacterium
CCTCGGCGATCAGCAAAATCGCGTCGGCCCCCCCCGCCCGCGCCTCATAGACCTGGTACGCGTCAAGGATAAAATCCTTCCGCAATATCGGAAGTCGCACCGCCTCCTTGACCTGTGCGAGGTATTCGAGTCGCCCCTGGAAATATTTCTCGTCGGTCAACACGCTGATCGCGTCGGCGCCGCATCGCTCGTAGGTCCGCGCGATCGCCGCCGGATCGAAATCCTCGCGAATNNCCCGCCGACGGCGACGCCTTCTTGACCTCGGCGATGATGTTGAGCCCCCGCCGATTCCGCTGCGTCATCGCCGAATAAAAATTGCGGCACTTCGGCAATCCGACAATCCGCCGCCGCATCTCCTCCAGCGGCACGGCCGCCTTGCACCGCTCCACCTCCTGGCGCTTGTCCGCCAAAATCCGGTCCAACACCGTCGTCAAGACGCCTTCTCCGCCAACTGCACAAACGCCATCCGCAACTGCCCCAGCGTGCCGGTCAGCATCTTGGTCTCGTCGTCGGTTCGGTTGCCCTGGGTCTTCTGCTCGAGCATCTCCAGCATGTCGATGTGGAACTTGCCCAGCACAAAATCCGGCTGGCGCTGCGGCTCGCCCTCGCGGCCGATCAACCCCAGCGCGAAAAACGCCTGCGTCGCCAGCATACTCGCCAGCCCCGTTAAATCCGCCGGCGGCAGGCCCGTATCTTCGCCGCCCTCGTCGTGTTCCTCCTGGGCCTCCTGCTCGGCCAGCTTTTCTTTATCCCGCTGCGCCTGGTTCTTCCAATCCTCGTCGATGATCAGCTTTTTGTCCTTATCCTGCTCGGCCATAAAATCAAATTCCTCATCTTTTATTTTTGAGTTTTAATTTTTGGTTTTTACTTTCTGTATTTCTTCATCGCCCGGTCTGTGTCTTTTCGCTGCTGTTCCTTCTGCAGCTTGGCCCGCTTGTCGTACTGCCGTTTGCCCGTCGCCAGCGCCAGCTCGACCTTGGCCAGTCCCCGCTCGTTGAAATAGATCCGCAGCGGCACCAGCGTAAATCCCCGCTGCTGAAGCTTGCCGACGATCTTGTGGATCTGCGCCCGATGCAGCAGCAGCTTTCGCTTGCGGTCCGGCTCGTGATTGTGTCCGGTCCCGAACGCGTAGGGCGCAATCTTGGCCCCGATCAGCCAGCACTCGTCACCGATGATTCGCGCGAAGGCCCCCTCCAGATCTCCCCCGCGGTTACGGAGACTCTTGACCTCGGTCCCCAGCAGCGAAACGCCCGCCTGGACCTTCTCGACCAATTCGTAGTCGTGAAAGGCCTTCTTGTTGGTCACCTGCGGCGGCTGTGGCCGCTGCTGTTCTTTATCTTTCTTAGCCATGATGACCGTCGCAATGCGCCGATAAACCCGACGATTCCAAAATCAATTTCAAATATCCAATATCCAATTTCAAACTCCTCATCCCTTCCGGTTGTCGGCACAGAACTGCCCCATCCGCATCATCGCATCGTTGAGCGGCTCGGCGGTCCCGTCCAGTTTGGCGAACGCCGTCACCAGCTCCAGCAGTTCCAAATCGGCCGGCTTTTGCCCGTACTGGTGGCTGGTATTGACGATCCCGGCGTCCAGGCCGTACTCCATCGCCTTGGCCACATACGCCCGGCATACGCCGACCTTGCGGCCCGGCAGGTCGCGGCAGCAGTTGCTCACGCCCAGCGAACAGTGCACGCCCTTCATCGCCGGGTCGGTCTTGATCCGCCGGATCGTCTCGAACGCCCGATAGGTGTAGCCCGGCACGCCCGGCTCCATCGGCATGTCGATCGCCAGCGGAAAGACCGTACTGTCGAAGAATATCTGTTCCGGACGAAAACCATAATTGGCCGTCGCCTTCTGGAAGATCTGCTTGGCGATCCCGTACAACTCCTCCACCGAATGCGACCCGCCCGGCCCCTGGGGCTTGCCCTCGCTGACCAGCAGGCCGATGAAGTTGTAATTATATCGGCTCTTCAATGGAAACATCTTGTCCATCGAATAAATCTTGATCGAGTTGATCAGCGGCGTCTTGACCGGCTCGCCGGTGCTGTACCATTCCTCCAGCCCGGCGACGAGCGCCTCGTCATTGCTGCTATCAAAGCAGATCGGCGTCCCCCCGCCCCACCGCCGTACCAGCCGCGTGTATTCCCGCATCATCCGCACCGTCTGCGACGGGTCGCTCTCGCCGAAGGCGTCCAGGTTCACCGCCAGATAGTCGGCCTTCTCGTCGGCCTGCGTCTCGATTAGCGCCCGGATATACTGCAATTGTGGGCTATCTTTCGAATACGCCTCCGGCCCCATCGCGTGCAGTTCCTTCATCACCTTGCCCGTCTTGGGGATCGACGCGTGTATCGCCTCGCCGATCGAGATGATCGCGTTGGGCATCGTATGGTCCTTTCCAAACAGATAGTTGAGCACCGAGCTGGTTCCTTCCAGCGCCGGATTCCGCGGCGAATTGCTCAGTTTGCGGAGCTTGTCGCGTCCGCCCACCTCGGCCGCGGCCGCCTGATAGACCCTCTCACCCACACAGACCAGCTTCAGATCGTTGCCGCATTTTCCCTCCGCCGTCGCGTCGCCGCACGGCACATTCGACAGTCCCTTGGCACAAGGCCCGATCGTGCACACGCCGCAATGCTCCGGCAGCAGACAGTCCCCGCAGCTTTCGCAATCAAACAGCAGCGACTTGGCCGATTTTTCCGTCGCGTTGAAGGTGCGATAGACAAATCCCTTGCCCTGCGGGGCCTTGGTGTGTTTCATCGCCGATCGGAACCAGTGAAAGCCCCGGTGTGAGGGATCCATGATCGCCCGGTGCATAAACGAGAAAAATCGCTGTCCCAGCGTCTTTGGATACGACGACAGCATCGCCTCCTCGCCGGTCGTGTTGTACAGGTAGAAGGCGTTCGGCGGCGGAAAACACAAATTGTCCTTGTGAAGTTCCCACTCGGCCCCGATCTTCGCGGCCCGCCGAAGTATATCCTGAAAGGTCGCAAAGTCGTGCGTTCCACCCACATCCATGCCTGAATATCCCAGCGCCCGATACATCGCGATCTGCTGGGCCGCCCGGTCGAGGTGCTGCTCGTAGCTTTCCTGCCGCAGCCGGGCCAGCAGCTCGTCGCTGACATAACACCCC
Organism: Phycisphaerales bacterium; assembly: GCA_003152975.1. Classification (GTDB taxonomy): domain Bacteria; phylum Planctomycetota; class Phycisphaerae; order Sedimentisphaerales; family Anaerohalosphaeraceae; genus FEN-1350. Next base: position 3,131 of record PMBP01000514.1, read on the forward strand.
GGTAGCTTGCCGTCGTGCATCAACCGCGGCGCCGGATTGGTCGTCGTCAAGAGATACACTTCACCTACCAGCGGAATATCGATCCCCCGCCGGCGGACATACCGCATCAGCTCCAGCGACTTCTTCCAGTCCCACCCCACCTGCGTAATGATAAATCCCGCGCCGGCGGTGACCTTCCGCTCCATCTTGTAGTACTGCTGCACCAGCGAGGGCTCGGTGTACTTGAATGGCGACACGGCTGCCCCGGCAAAAAACCGATGCACCCGATCCCACGAACCCGGCGCCGCCTTGAGGATCGACTCGTGGTTGAGCCGCCGGATCATCTTCAGCAGCGTGACCGATTCCAGCTCGAACACGCCCTTGGCGCTGACCGGCCGGTCCCCCGTTAGCGCAAGTACCGTCTCCACGCCCCGGGCCTTATACCCAACCAGCGAAGACAGGATTCCGTCGGCGTTGGAATCCTTGCAACTGATATGCGGAATGAAGTCCAACTCCCCCAGCATTCCCGCCGCGTCGATCTTGGCCAGGATGTCCGTCGGCTCCAGGTTCGCCACGCCGCCGGGATTCTGCGGCACCGCCACCCCCACAAACTCAAACCCCGCCGGGATCGCATCCGTCCCGGCCGACCGATAGTCGGCCAGAAACTTCCCGACCGGCCGGAAATCGTACCCCGGCCCGCCGGTCAGCTCCGCCCCAACCGCAAAACTCGTCAAATTCTCCAGAGATTGTCGTAATCGCCGGGTCACAGTGCTCTCCATCAAATCCAATAAAGCATCCAAAACCAGCCAAGACTATACCCGCCAATCGTCCGGATTTCCAGCACCTTCCCTCCCCCTTTCCGGATTTCATACAGACACCTGCTTCGGATCTTCGGCCCTGTGGAACTCCATAGGAATGAATTCTCTGAAATTCAATTTCCAATATCCAATTTCAAATTCACAATGCAACGAAATCAAATTGAAAATCGAATATTGAAAATCGAAAATGATAAGGCCCCTGGCCTTAGATATGGCAGCTATCCAGCCCCTTCTTCTCCAGATACCGTTGGTGATACTCCTCCGCCGGCCAGAACTCCCCCGCCGGCACGATCTGCGTGACGATCGGCCTGCGAAATCGTTTGGCCTTCACCAGTTCCGCCTTCACGGCCTTGGCCGCCGTCTCCTGCTCGGGCGAAAAGAAAAAGACCACCGACCGGTATTGCGTCCCCACATCCGGCCCCTGCCGGTTCACCGTCGTCGGGTCATGGTTGGCCCAGAAGACCTCCAGCAGTTGTTCGTAGCTGACCTTGGCCGGGTCAAACCCGATCCGGATCACCTCCGCGTGCCCGGTCTTGTCCGTGCAGACCTGCTTATAGGTCGGGTTCTTGGTGTGCCCGCCGGAATACCCGACGGCCGTATCCAGTACGCCGGGTACCTTACGGAAGGTCGCCTCCACGCCCCAGAAGCACCCCGCCCCGAACATCGCCGTCTCCGTCTTCGTCGCTGTGTTTGTCGTCGTCATGGATGCANNAAACCGCATCCGCCTTCGTTTCGACCTGTACCGCCGCGTTGTCCTGTTCCGCCGGAATATTCATATCCGCAGTGCCTCCCGTTGTCTTAGAATTCACGCCGCTGACCATGCTCTGCCACTGCTTTTCATCGCAGCCGGAGAGCAAACTGATGGCTGAAAATGCGGCCACCGATAACAACCTATTGATCTTGCGATGGGTCATACAATCATTTCCATACATTTCGTACCGTATTGTAACTCCAGAGGTTGTACGCTCAAAACCATTTTTGGTTCCGAGGGTATCAACTCCCCTGGCCGTATTGATGCCGGCCGAAGTGGGTATCGTGAAGGCAAACCTTGACTTGACCCGGTTTGTTCCTGTAAGATCAGCGCTATGAACTTCGACGAAATCATCTATTCTGCAATCCCGAATCCCGACCCGTATCTGGTCGGATATGCCGACATGGAGAACCTGCTGGCGCGGGTATATCGGCCGTTTCGCTATGCGGTCGTCGTGGGGCGAAGACTGGAGGATGACATCATCGATTCGGTCCACGCCGGTCCCACCCCGCAGTATTCCGCGATGTATCATCAGGTGAACCGGGAATTATCTGATGTTGTAACCGCCATGGCCAAGGCGTTGTCCAACGAAGGCATTCACAGTCTCCCGATTAGCCCGACCGTGTCGGACAGCGAATTGACAAAGGATTTTCTCCAAACCCTGCGTTTGGATTTTTCGCACAAGATGGTCGCCACCCGGGCGGGAATCGGATGGATTGGAAAAACCGACTTGCTTATCTCGTTGAAATTCGGCCCCCGTCTTCGCCTGGCCAGCATTCTGGTGGACTATGCGATTCCCAATCCGGGTACCCCGATTGTGGACAATTCGTGCGGACATTGCGATGCGTGCGTGCGGGCGTGTCCGGCTCAGGCCGCCACAGGCATGGGCTGGCGCGCGGGGATCGACCGCGATGAATTTTTCAACGCCTTCAAATGTCGGGAGAAATGCCGCGAACTGTCACAGAAACGACTGAATGAACGCATTAGTCTGTGCGGAATCTGTGTTTCAGTTTGCCCGGTAGGGAAAACAAAGCAAGAGCACTGATTATGCCTGTGCGCCGGAACGCCATTTCCGGATAGATACGATCACATGAATTGGGGCCGAACAACAACTTTTTCAAATATTCGGAGGAGTTTGACCGAATTTTTTTTATCTAATGATGCTCCTAAACGCATCTATTCTAAAGAGTTACAATTTCTTCGTTTGTCAAGAGCAATAAAAATTCCAGGAAAAATCAATCTCCGACTTGACAAGTTGTACATTTGTACGATAATTTAATTGTACAGATGTACAAGGAGATGAAATTATGACGCAACGGTTACGGTCATTGAGCCCGTCGGAAACGGAAATCCTGCGACTGCTGTGGGATGTCGGCAGTGGAACGGTTCAGGCAATCGCCGATCGCTTGCCCACCGATCGAAAGATCGTGTATGCGACGGTGCAGACCCTTCTTCGCCGCCTGGAGAGCAAGGGCTATGTTCGCCATCGCCTCGTGGGCAAAGCCCATGTCTTCGAGCCCCTTGAAGGCAAGGACAAGGTTATCCAATCGGCGGTCGGGTCGTTCCTCCAGCGGCTGTTCGGGGGCGATGCGGTACCGCTTGTCATGCACCTGGCACGGCACCGGAAATTGACGCTGGAAGATGTCGAGCGTCTGAAAAAAATGATCGAAGAGGAACAGGCCTAACTCGTTACGCGTACGCAATTTGATGCGGGCACAAGTAAATCGGGAGAAACGAACCATGGAAACGATAGCGATCAAGGGGATGGAATTCCTGGCGTTTCAGAGTCTTCAGATTGGGATTGTCGCCGTACTGGCGGGATTGGCGTGCATCGCATTGCGGCGAAGTTCGGCCCACATTCGGTACCTCGTGTGGGTGGTGGTTCTGGTCAAGTGTTTTGTTCCGGGGATCGTACCGGTTCCGGTTGCCATTTTGCCGGCCGGGCCCGGAGTCTCCAGTCCTTTTTCAAATGGCGCTAAGGCGATCGATTCCCAACCCGCTCCGGCCGCCTGGCAAACGAAGATTACTCTGGGCGATGCTCCGCAGACCTCCGGGGCCCTTCCGCTTTGGCGGACAACCACTCCTGCCGGGTGGATGACGATGGTCTGGATGATGGGTATGGTTTCTTTCCTCGGTTATGCCGGATATAAAGCGATCTGTCTGGAGCGGCAGCTCCGGCCCAATCGCAAACCGGTCACCGGCGATCTTGCCGGAATCGTCGAAGAGGTGGCCGCTCGCTTCCGAACGAAGTGCCGCGTCTTCGTCGTGCCGGGAATCGGCCAGCCGTTTGTATGGGGCCTGTGGCGGGGCGCAATCTATCTGCCCGCGGATTTCAAACGCTCCGGCGACTGCCGCAATTATTACAAAGTTCTGGCGCACGAATTGGCCCATGTGGCCCGGTTCGACCCTCTGGTCAATGCCGTGCAGGTCGTTGTACAGGCTGTGTTTTTCTTTCACCCGCTGGTCTGGATCATGAATAGGAGTCTTCGTATGGAACGCGAAAAATGCTGTGATGAAACCGCCATCGCCCTTCTTGAGACCTCGCCTCGAGAGTATGGCGCCGGGATCGTACAAGTACTGATGCAGGAATGCCGCCGCGATTCGGCGACGCCGACTCTGGCCGTCGGTGGATCGGTGAGGACGATCGAAGAACGGATTCGCGCGATCCTCCGCCCGGGCCGGAAATTCCGGGCACGGATCCGCCCCATCGCCGCGGTGGGGGTGATCCTGTTTGCGCTGATGACGCTGCCAACGGGAATCGTGTTTGCCCAGAAAGATCATCAAACTCCAATCGCAACCCCCGCCGTAACGACGGATAATGAAAGCTCAGATCCGGCTGTCTCGGTCAATACCGAACTCGATCCGGCCGCGACACCGCAGGATCCCTCGCAGCAATTGACTTCGATGCAGCGGTTGGTGGCCCAGTTGAAGGCCCAGATCGAGGAACTCCGGGCGTCCCAGGCCGCGATGTCCCGCCGAATCGAGGAGCTGTTAAGCGGCCGACAGCCGGACACGCTCAAGACAACCGCGTTGCCTGCGGCCTCGAATCTGACGGGGACCTGGTGGTTTGACAACTCCGAAGGCGACGATGAGCAGATGGCGATTAACAACGAGGGTCGCGTCGTCGTCCTGTACTCCAATGGCCATCGCGACTCGGCGACCCTTCGCGACGGCACGATGAAACTGGCCGAGTATAACGGCGCCATGGCCCGCTTCCGGCTGGAGGATGGTGCCATCCTGCAGGAAGTGACCTCCGCCGATACAGGTCAAAAAGGCCTCAAGCGATGGACCCGGATCGACTCTCGGCCGCGATACGAACCTCTGCGTCCGCTGTCGGGAGAGAAGGCCCCCCAATCCGTCAAAATCGCAACGCACCTCATAGAGGTCAAGCGAGGGTTTCTGGACGGTTTGGGCCTGACAGGGACACCCCCCCAATCCACTCGCTTCACGAACTCGGTTGTTTCCGCCTCTGATGCAATCGTAACAATCAAGACCAAAGATCAAGAGCCGACAATCAGGGTGTATAAAGCCCTCTGCAGAATTATCGATGACGCAATGGTCAATCGGATACTTGAATCCACCCGACAATCCAACGACGCACAAATCCTGTCGTCTCCCAAAGTCATGGTCCTTTCCGGTCAGCAGGCCGTGGTCGCGGTGGGGCAATACAATCCCCTATCCTCCGACAACGCAATGAGCTCATCCCCCGAGGCGGCGCCCCAACAAATGGGGCAGGGATTCCAGTTGCGGCAGGGATTCCAGTTGTCGATGACGCCGAAAGAGATCGGCCCGAACCAGGCGATCGCCCTTTCCCTCCGAGCCGATCTGGTCGGCATGAGCTTGAAACTCAATCAGACTGAATTGAACGCCGACCTTATCCAGATCAATGCGGAAATGACCATCCCGCAGGGCAAGGCCTTGCTGATCTATGGCATACACAATGGGGCCGGGAGCGCGACAAATGAGTCGGGCGAGATCGTGCTGCTCATCCGGCCGGAGGTTGTACAGGCGGAAGAACCTGGCAAGGCGGAAAATCCCAAACCGACGATAGATCCCACGCAGCCCGCTCGGCCGTCTTCATTTTAAGAACAAGGGCGTATCCAACATAGAAACAGAAGAATGTGTTCCTGAATCGGTTTTGTGGCCCGTTGGAACTCGCCCCTTATAGGGCGTATTCCTTGGGCGGTTTGCCGGACATGTCCGCGATAACCGCCCTGGCCCCATCCAAGTAGAAAATCTCGAAGACCGGGTTTTCAGGTGCCTGATAGATAGCCTTCAACATCTCGTTTTGCGCAAAGATCGTTTTCTTGATCCCCAGGTCCTTGGAAAACACGACCTTGCCGCTGAGGCGAATCCAGGCGAATGCGGGGCTGCAACTGCAAATCTCCACCCACGGCTGCTTCTGCATCTCTTTGTACACCGGCTTGGCGTTGCCGGTGCAGAAATACAATTTACCGCCCTGCTCCAGCATGAACTTGAACGGCCGAACCTTGGGCTTGCCATCCAAACCCACTGTCGCAAAATACTGTACAGGGTTCGTCTTCAGGAATTCTACAACCTCTTTCATGTTTCGCCTTCCTTTCTGATCCATTTGTATGGATATGCTGGCAGTTAAAAGGTCTCTTGTCAAACTTATTTGGTGAATAGGCCCACTCCGATTTTGCCTGCTTCCGTATCGGCCAACGGGTGGAGGTAGTTCTTCTGGGTTTCGTCAAGCTCGATGGCAACCGGCTGGTCCGTGACTTTGGTGTTGATCAGTTCGAGGAACGAGGAGTCGATGTCCTTAAAACCGAGGTTGGCACCGGTGCCGGAGCAAGCCATCTTCTTGTTCCCGGCCAAGAGGCTGTTGACCACCTTGTAATGCACTCGCTGTTTCTCGGGAGCGGGCGTGGAGCCGCTTCCTTGTGCTCCGGCGTCCGGGTCGCGTCCCGCCAACGCTCCGCTCTGGTAGGTCCAGACATAGTTGCCGTTGGCGATCACATTGTTGCGAAAGTCGAAATCGTCGGCGATCTCGGTCGTCCAGACGCCCGACCCATAGGCGCCGTGGACGAAACAGTTCTGCATCGAATGACCGCGACTGCCGCCCGTCCAGAAGACCACCGTCAGCTTGGCGTTGTAGAAAACGCAGTGGTGGACATGAATACCCGAGCCGTTCGCGAGGATTCCGAGATGGTTTGGGCTGGTCACCTTGTCGCCGGCGAAAAGGCACTGCGCGATTTCCAAGTCGTCCAACTGCCTGCCCATCCGCCCGATTGGATAGACACGGACGAGCATGCCGCGCTTGGGCGTCTCAACGACCGGTGCGCCAAGCAGCTTGAGGCCTTGGATCGTGACATGGTTCGTTTCGGTCAACATGCCGAAGATCAGGGGGCCCCGGGCCCTTGGCCCTGTCAGCGGCAGCGTGTGGATAAGGGTAGGCATCCGTCCCGTGTGCCAGTCCGGGTCGTCGGGCAGCACCTCAGCGCGGATCGTGAGGCGGTCGGCCTTAGTGAAGTTGCGCCTCTCGGGCTTGAATGTTGCGGTTTCGCCGACCGCATAGACACCTTCGGAAAGAATGACGGCCATCGGTCCGGTCCCGTCGGTCTGGTTCACGCGCCGTGCCGCTTCGGCCAGCGTTTTCAGGGGAGTTTCCTTACCGCCGGAGTTGGTGTCGATCCCTGTCGCCGGATTCAGATAAAGGGTGTTCCCTTCCGCTGTCGTAAGTTTTGTTCCGGTCTCCTGCGCAAGGAGCCATCCTGGGCGGAGCACAGAAACTCCCGCAGCAGCACTGAAAGCGGCCTTCATTGCTTGTCGTCTGTTCATGATGGAATTCCTTTTTCTTAGAGGCTCTAACAGAATGAATTTT
>PMBP01000132.1 GCA_003152975.1 Phycisphaerales bacterium
CCCCTGGCCGTGGTATTCGATTTATCAGTCTCCCCGAACAGTCGCCGGTTCCGGCGCATTGGAATACCATCTCTGGCACAATGATGCCCACAACCCGGATCAGGCCCCAGGCCATCTCTGGCCTTACCTCCAAAATAAAAAGGTCAATGTCTGCCCTGTTTTTGATTCCCTCGCCCGTGCCGGCCGTGCCAAAAACCATCCCGCCAGTGGTTGTAGCGGGATCCCAATGCGTCCGCAATTCAGCTACAGTATGAACTGTTATCTGGGAGGAGAACAGGGGTTATATGTGCTCGATGGTCCATTGTATGGCGGAAAGGTCACGAAATTATCCGACATCGAGCGGCAACCCTCTCAGGTGGCCTTCTTCGGCGAGGAAAGCATGTGGCCGGTTACGCTGCAGGATGGCACTTTTGTTTCAGAAACTACTTCGGAATTTAATGACAATGTCCTTCTGGTCAAGCGGATCAATGATCCTTCCTACCCTGCATCCGGTACGGACCAGCGACCCTATGCCGACTGCCTCGCCTCTTTCCACAAGACCAGCGACCCCAACCGAAATTATGGAAAATCCAATGTGGTCTTTGTCGATGGCCATGTTGATCTGGTCGATCCTTTGGATTCTTTCCATGTCACCTGGGTCAAACGCGGCTACTGGAAGCTATCCCCATAACCGGTATTCGCATTCCGCTTCAACCGGCAAACATCATTTCTGCCACGGCGGAAAATCCTTCTCGTTGGGCCCGACGGGCTTGGGCCGGATCGGGCTAAGCGTCTCCGGGACATAATCGTTCGGGCCCCCGCGGGCCTGAATGTACCAGCGGATCGTCCTCTGGACCTGATCGTCGTGAAACTGAATCGACAATGTCCCAACTGTATCACAGACCGACTCGACGGCCTTGACTGCTGCTGGGAGACGGCCCTTGGGAAACAGCCAGCCCATCCCATCGTCGCCGGCAAACGGCATCGCGTACAGCATAAAGGCCAGAAAGCTGGCCGCCATGTATCCGGTCCCGAATCCCGCCAGAGCCGCGACGGGCCCGTCGAAGATCGCCGGAAACCGAACCTCGCCAAATCCGCTCAGCAGCGATGCGCTGGTCGTCTGCAATGCCACGAATAAAATCACCCCCAGCCCGAACATCGCCGTGGTGTGGTGATAGGGCGTTTGCCCGATCTCCGGAAGCATCCCCACCAGACGCGGCGTGATCATCACCGCGACATAAATCGCGATTGCCGCATTAAACAGGCACTGCCACAGGACGAACAATCCCCGCTTCCGCCCCCACGCGGCCATAGCCACACCTGCGATGATTGCCAGCCAAAACAGCATTGCCTATCCCAGACTCGACACCACTCGTTTGACCTCGTCCAGCGTCGTCAGGCCCGCCATGACCTTCCGCAATCCCTCGCGCTTCAGGTTGCCCCGGCCCATCGAATCTCCCTTTTGCTTCAGTTCCCCCAGCGATAACTGGTTTCCGCCCAGAATCGTCTTGATCTCCTCATCCAGCCGCATCACATCCACCAGCGCCGTCCGCCCCAGGTAGCCCGTCTGGTTACATTTCTTGCACCCGACCGGAGCCAGGACCTTCGACGGATCGAATCCCTGCTTGCGCAAATGGTCGATCGTCTCGGCGTCCAGTTCGGCCGGCTGTTTACAGTGTTCGCAGAGCTTTCGGACCAGTCGCTGCGAAATCACCAGCGACAGCGCCGAGGCCATCATCAGCGGCTTGATCCCCAGGTCCATCATCCGCACCAGCGTCGCCAGATTGCTCGAACTGTGCAGTGTCGCCAGCACAAGGTGCCCGGTGTGCGAGGCCTGCAAGGCCATATCCGCCGTCTCGCCGTCGCGGATTTCGCCCACGCAAATGACATCCGGATCCTGCCGCAAAATGCTCCGCAGCGAATTAGCGAAGGTGATGTTCGCCTTGGCATTGACCTCGATCTGGCTGACATTCGGCAGAACATATTCGATCGGGTCCTCCACCGTCACCACATTCCGCGTGAAAAAGTCGATCTCCCCAAGCATCGCGTACAGCGTCGTCGTCTTGCCGCTGCCGGTCGGCCCGCAGATCACGATCATGCCCGACGGCTGCTGCAACCCCTCGCGGATCGTCGCGCAGATCTCCGGCGAGATCCCCACCTCGTCGAGCTTGAGCATCCCCGTCACCTGGTTGAGAATCCGTAGCGACAGTTTCTCGCCGCCCAGCACCCCGGAGCTGGCCACCCGGAAGAAGACATTGCCTTCGGAAATCCTCGCCATAAACGAGCCGTCCAGGGCCCGCCGCTTTTCGGAGATATCCATGCCGGAGATCGCCTTGATGCTGTTGACCACCCCCTTGCCCTGATCATCGGAAATCTCCCGCACCACATGCAGCACGCCGTCGATCCGATACCGCACCGTAAAAGCGCCGACGCCCTTGGGGTCGATCAGGATGTCGCTGGCCCGCCCCCGGATCCCCTGCAGAACCACTTCCCGCGTCACGATCAGCGTTTCCTGGTCGGCGGCCCTCTGGTCGTCTTTGTTGCCGATGTCCTCGAAGAAATTTTTGCCCGCCGAATCCAGCAGCTCGATGTAATCCTCCGGCCGGACCGTTCGGTTTTGCAGCGTCTTGCGCCCCACGAACGCGTTGCCGAACAGGTACCGAAGGATGTCGCGACCGGTGATTTCCCCCTCCTGCAGCTTGACCGTCAGGTCCGCAACCGCCAACACCGCGAAGATCAGAGGGCCAAACACCAGACAAAACACGCTGGCCAGCGACTTGTAGTCCGGCGCAATCAACGGACTGAATGCCACCCGTTGGGCACAATACAGGCACAGGAACACCCACGCGACCAGCAGTGCCACTTTGATCGGCCCGAATTGCAGCGATTGCGTAATATCCCCCACGGCCGCCAGAATCTCCCACGGCCCCCCGATACCCGCAATGCTCGCTACGATGTCGAATCCATATCCCATTGTCTCAATACTCCTCGACTATTGGGAATATACAGGGTCGTCTTTATGGAATCAATAAAAATCCGCCCGCAATCTTCCCACGGGATATCACTCCCGGCCTCCTTCTCCGGAATTACTTCGACGGCTCCTTCGCCAACGCCGCCTGGAGATGATGCACCTCCCGCTGCAGTTCTTGTATCCGCGCCTCCATCTGCTGCAATTGGGCCGGGTCGAGAACCTTGCGGCACTCATCTGCGGCGACCTGCCGCGCCGTTTCCGCGGCCGCCTGCCGGGCCTGCTGCTGGATCGCGTCCTTGGCCTCCATCATCAATATCGCCGGACCGTCGATCTTGATCGTATCCCGCGCCGCCTCCATCGCGATCTCCCGCATCAGGTCCTCCGGCACCTCCGTCGCCTCCTGCGGTTTCGAATCGCATCCCAATACAAGGC
>PMBP01000256.1 GCA_003152975.1 Phycisphaerales bacterium
CCATGTCTGCGTGAGCCCGATAGATACGCGGCAGGTTATCCTTGTCAATGGCTGGCATTCCGGCGGATGCATCGGTGCCCTTGTCAACACAGGGGGACACCGGAGAAAGGTACCTTTGGTAATCCGTCCAGGTCATCTGGATCGTCTGCTCGTTTGTCAGGTGATAATCATTCGCTGCGGCATTGACGAATCGCGGATTGGAATTGATGTTCCCGGTTCCGGTGAATCCGCTTTGGACATCGCTGTAGGTAATGACAGGCGCATCACCTTCAAATAGGACCTGCTTGGATGTATTCCCCCACAGGATACAGTTGGTCACGACCGGCGACGGCGATCCGTTCGAATAAATGCCGCCCCCGGCAACTGAGGCGGAATTGGCGACGATTGTGCAATGGGTAACCACGGGACTTGCGTCCAGCGAGAAAATCCCTGCGCCTCGCTGCGCGGCGTTGTTGCGAAGAATGCAGTTGACCAGGGTGGGCGATGAGTTCATGCAGAAAATCGCGCCGCCATCGGTGCCATTGGCATTGGCGATCGTAAATCCAGACAACACGGAAGTTGCCCCCTCACCCCGGAAAAACGCTACGCCGGGTCCTGCACCACCGCAGTCGATGATACACTCGGCGGTACCGGGTTTGGCCTGCAGGGTGATCGCTTTGCCTTTGAAGTCCAGTACGCCCGGATAGGTCCCGGGAGCAACGACGATCGTGTCGCCGTAACAGGCCTCATCGATGGCCTCTTGGATCGTCGCTACTTGCGCCGGAACATTCCAGGTCTCGTGGCCGAATTCGTACGCCCCCATGTCGGCCGCGCCTTCGGTATTTCGCGCTCGGCCTTCCAGATCGAAGAGCGGCAAGCCGTAACCGTCAACCCGCCCGGTCCCGATGCACGGGGAGTTGACTTGCAGATGATAGTCGCCGGCCTCGGGCGCCGCAAACAGGGCGTTGGCGTCAAGGTTGGCATACCCCATACAGGTTGCGCATCCCCCTTCGATCGTGTTGAACGAGAGGGACACATTAAGCACCGATCCTTCATTGCGAATCTGTTCGGGAACATTCCCCTGTAAAATACTGTTGGTTACGGACCCCCGTCCGTCCGCAGTCCAATAGATGCCTCCTCCCGACTGAGGGGTATTGGCGGTATTATCCGCGATGGTGCAATGGGTCAGGGTAATTGTGGAAAATGAATCACAGAAAATTCCCCCGCCGAACTGCCCGGCGACATTCCCGAACACAAGACAATTGATCAAATTCGGCCGTGCCGAATTCAGACAGGCCACTCCGCCGCCATATTCGGCCTGATTGCCCTTGATGATGCAATTCCGGATCGTCGGGCTGGCCTCGTTATCGCAGACGATTCCGCCCCCGGCCCCGCCGGTTAATCCCGCTGTAATGGTGAATCCTTCCAGTTCTGTCGAGGCCGTCTCGGCCGACTCAAAGATCACTGTTGAGTCGGTCGATGTCCCTTTGATGACGCAGTTCTGCGGACCATTCTCTGAGCGAAGAGTAATCGCCTTGCCCTTGAAATTCAGATTCCCGGAATACACGCCCTCAGCCAACAGAATCACATCCCCGTTGATCGCCGCATCGATCGCCGCTTGAATCTCCGTATAATCCTGCGGCACCCGTCGGATCTTCGTGAACTCAAAAGCCCCCAGGTCGATATGGCCATCCCGTTGTCGGGGCTGCCCGTTTTGATCGGTTGGTAATAAGGCGGCCGCATTGTTGCCGAAGTCACGGCAAGGGGAATTTTCCGCGAGCTGATAGTCGTCGTTGACGGCGTCCACAAACGTCGGATCCACATTGAGGTTTCCCGTTCCCGTATATCCGCCCTGGACATTCGAGTAGGTCACAACCGGGGCCGGTGAACCATAGACTTTGATCTGCGTCGAATTACCCCAGAGGATCGTGTTGGTGATGACCGGGCTGCAGTTGATGCTGGCGATTCCGCCTCCGACCGATCCGGTGACTCCCCCTCCCGAGTAGGCAACATTGTCCACGATCGTACAGTTGGTAATGTTGGCCGCGGTGCTCCTGCACAATATCGCCGCGGAATAGCCGATATTGCCCATAATTGTGCAATTGATGAACGAAGGAGTACCTCCATCGGAACAGAAAATTGCGGAGGGTCCCGAACTGCTGATATTGTCCCGGATGATACAATCCCGGATAATGGGAGACGCCGAACTGCAAATGATCGGGGCCTCGAAAGCATCAAAATTCTCGGTACCGCCCCGAATGGTGAATCCCTGTAAGACCGCGGAAGAATTGAGATTATACAGATACACAAAGAAACCATTCCTCCAGGACCCGTCTATGATACAGTTCTCGGGCCCATTAAGTGAACGGACCGTGATGGGTCTTTGCCGAAAGAACACCGAACCGGCATATACCCCGTCGTCCACCAGGACCGTATCTCCAGCGAGAGCCGCTTCGATCGCCGCCTGGATGGTCGAGTATTGCTGCGGAACCAGCAGCGTCCGCGGTCCCGACTCGTACGCGCCCAGATCGACGGCGGCGCCGAGGATGCGGGGCTTGCCATCCCGGTCCTGCGCCGGAATACCCGTCGCGGCGTTGTTGCCGGCATTCAGGCAGGTTGAGGATGCCAGGAGATGATAATCTCCGTATGGGGCGTTGGCGAACACGGGATCCTCGTTACGATTGCCTGTACCGTTAAATCCCCCCTGAACATCGGAGTAGGTGACCGTGGCCGGACCGGTGTTGGCGGTCGGTGAATTGCCCCAGAGGATGCTGTTAGAAAGGGTCGGAGCGTATTGAATGCTATAGAATCCGCCGCCGAGGGAAGCGGCCACATTTCCGGCAATCGTGCAGTTGACCAGATTGGGGTAAGAGCCGTTCGAGTAGATTCCGCCTCCCTGCAAGCTGGCGTAATTGGCGACGATCAGGCAACTGCTGATCGCGGGTTTGGCTCCGGCAAGCACGACATGGATGCCCCCTCCGTAAGTACCACTGTTGCCCCGGATAGTGCAACGGCTGATCGTGGGCTGGGAACTACCATGAATGGTAATGCCGCCGCCCTGGCTGCCCTGGTTTTTGGAAATCTCGCAATCCAACACCGTACCGTTGCCTCCAGATACCAGGATCCCGCCGCCATACTGTCCGGCCGTATTGTTCAGGATCCGGCATCCCTGGAGGGTGGGATTGGAGCCGGTCCACACATGGATCCCGCCGCCATTATATAACACCGTGTTGCCGGTGAAGATACAATCGGTGATACTCGGCGAGGCCGTGTTGGTGAAAATCCCCCCGCCGTACTGGGCGTTGTTGGTTTCAAACCGACATTGCTTGAGGGTCGGATTGCCGGACTGGACATACATCCCGGCGCCATATCGGCCGGCCTGATTGTTCGACAAGACGCAACGGACCATCGTCGGAGACGCGTTAACGCAGTAGATTCCGCCGCCGTCGCCGGCATCCCAGCCGTTGCGGATCGTCAGACCCTCCAGACGGGCGGCCGCCGTCTCGCCGGTGTGGAAATAGAACGCCCGCCCCGCCTGCTGGCAATCAATAACGCAGGACTCCGGCCCGTTCTCCGAGCGGAGAGTAATGGCCTTGCCAGCAAAGTCTAAACTCCGGTTCTGGGTTCCGGTATAGGTCCCGTCCCGCACGAGGATTATGTCCCCAGTCGTCGCCGCTGCGATCGCAGGCCCGATTGTCGAAAAGTCGGCCGGTTGGTCGTCATCAACCGTCCATGTCCGCCCCATCACCGGCGGTACAAAGCAAAACAAGATCCCGATCCAAATCAGCGGTGACAGAATATTCGAATTGGACTTCATAGACATTCCCTCCGAATAGAATTCAGTGATTTCTGGTGGAAAATAGGGCAAATATTATCCCTTGGTTCCCCCGAATCCTCTGAAGGAACAAGAGACGCTATA
>PMBP01000410.1 GCA_003152975.1 Phycisphaerales bacterium
AAACCCCGTGAAATAACCGGGTTAATTCATGATCCGGCTCCCCATGGACTTGGGAGCTCCATGAGCAGCCATCAATCGCGTCTCTATTTTCATTACGGGACGCCTTTTTTCGTAACGAGTTGTCATTGAGAGTATTCTGTTATACTGTCAGAAATGCGGAATCGAATCAAGAATCTATTTGAAAGCTTTCTATTGTCGTTATCTAGCAAGAGTTCAAGTTGTCCATGTCTGGTAGATATGTAACNNCGAATGACTCCCCCGTTCCAAGGGCATAGGATGGGAATGGATTTCACGATGATTGTCGATGACGCAGCCGAAGAGATGCATAGTGATCACAAAGGATGGTCGATATTAGGATTGGCCTGTCAGGGATTGCTTTTGGGACCGATAATATAGTAAGATAGAACAAGGGAAATCGTACATCAACCGCTATTTGGCTTATGGATACCCAATATGAAGCAGGGGATGGGTGGTTTTGTCGTTTTGGTTGGAATCCTCGTGCTGGCATCGACGGGGTATTCGGGCCTTGTCCATCGCTACGCCTNNCTCTGGTGAATTCAACGGGCGCGGCGGCCTATGCCGGCGGGAAGCTGGATCTGAAAAACACCGGAACGCCTGTTTCCACCGCGTCGAATATCAACTATGTCGATCTGCCCAACGGGATCATTTCGGCGCTGGGGGAAAACGCGACCTTCGAGGCGTGGGTCACCTGGAATGGACCCAGCGGCAGCACCTGGCAGAGGATTTTCGATTTCGGGACCAGCGACGCTGGCGAGGGATATTCCTATGGCGGGTCCAACTCGACCTATATCTTTATGTCGCCCCGTGGCGGTAACGGCGTCTATCGGGCCGGGTATCGGCGAGGGGCCGAACTGGGGGCGGTGGAAGAGCGGGTGATCGACGGGACGGCCGTGCTGCCGATCGGCCAGGAAGTGCATGTGGCGCTGGTGTGGGATGGGAACGGGCAGCAGGTCCGGTTGTATCTCAATGGGCAACTCCTTCGTACGGGAGTCCCGCATTTCAGCCTGACCCAGCTCCCGGATGTGAACAACTGGCTGGGGCGGTCGCAATGGCCGGACCCGATGTTCAACGGGGTATACAATGAATTCCGGATCTATGATGTTGCCTTAGACGATTCCCAAATCCAGGAGTCGTATGCGGCCGGGCCCGATTCACCGCCGACGACCATCATCAATCTGCCGACGAGTCCGATCCCGGCCAACGGCGGGGTGAATGTGATGATGAATGCGACGCTGTCGTGGGTTTCGTCCGATTCGCCGTTGATTAACGGCCACCAGGTTTATCTCGGCATGGACAAGACGGCCGTGCAGAATGCCACGACCGGCACGGCGGGGATCCATCGGGGGACGGTGGCGGCGGCGGTACACAGTTTTGATCCCGGCCCGTTGGAGATGCGGACGAGCTATTACTGGAAGATCGTGGAGATGACCGGCGACGGCAAGACGGTTTCCGGCGCGGTGTGGAGCTTCCAGACGATCGACCTTTTGCCGGCGCTGGTTTCGCCAGCCGATCGGGCGGGTAACATTTCGGACACCCTTGGGGTCACTTTGGAGTGGACGACAGCCAGCCCGACAGGGGGGCACAATGTCTATTTCGGGACGAATCCGCAGCAACTCCAAGCGATCGCCACGGATCTTCAGGCGACGGTTTTTATCATCAGTTCCCTTCGGCCGCAGACGACTTACTATTGGCGAGTCGATTCGATCATTCCGCAATCGTCGCAAGTCGTGACGGGCCCGGTCTGGTCGTTTACGACGATTGAAAAGCCGCTGGCGTGCCTGCCCGGGGATTTGGATGGAAACTGCAAGGTGGATCTGGCGGATCTGTCGCTGTTTTCTCTCCAATGGCTGGCGCGGACCGACTGCGTGGGATTTGACTGCGCCGATCTCAATCGCGACGGGCGCGTGAACCTGACGGATTTTGCCGCCACGGCGGCGAACTGGAATGTAACGCGGGACCCGCTGGTGGTGATCAACGAGATTCATTATCATCCGGACAAGAATACCGAGCCGGTGGAATTCATCGAACTGTACAACGCCAGCGGCGGGGCGGTGAACCTGTCGGGATGGACGATCGAAGACGCGGTGGGCTACACTTTCCCCAACGGCACAACGCTTATCGGCGGCGGTTTCTTTGTGGTGGCCCAGAATGCGGCGGCGTTTGAGGCGAAATTCAAGTTCGCCCCGGCGGGGGTTTTTACGGGGACGCTGAGCCACCAGGGGGAGACAATCACCCTTCGGGATTCGCTGGGCAACAAGATCGACGAGGTCAGCTACGGCAACGAATTTCCGTGGTCGATCGCGGCCGGCGGGGAGGGAGCGTCGCTGGAACTGATTCACCCGCTGCTGGACAACGATCTGGCCGGGAGCTGGCGTGCTTCGGGCTATCGGGCGGGCGCCGATGCCGAGGCGGCGTTCGGTGCGCCGACGCCCGGCCGGCAAAACGGCAATCGTTCGGTTCAGGCGCCGCCGCAGATCCGGCAGGTGGAGCACGAGGCGGTCGCGGCGCCGCTGAGCCAGGACAGGCATCAGCCAACTTCACTCCAGGATATCCGGATTACGGCCAAGGTAACCGACCCCGACGGGGTCAAGAGCGTGACCCTGCTGTACCAGATCGTCGCGCCGGGCAGCTATATCCCGGCACGCTTGCCGCTGACAACGACGGAATTGATGGCCAACCCGTTCCAGCCGAGGCCGAAAAATTCGGCATTCGAAGATCCGGCCAACTGGGTATCGGTTCCGATGAAAGACGACGGGGTAGCGCCGGATGTCACGGCCAACGATGGCGTCTATACGGCTTTGATTGCCGAGCAAGACAACCGAACGCTGTTGCGGTACCGGATCACGGCGGAAGATTCGCTCGGCAATTCGGTTCGCGTGCCCTACGCGGATGACCCTTCGCTGAACTTCGCCTGTTACATCTACAATGGCGTGCCGGACTATGTCGCGTCGAAGGATACGGTGCAGGCCGACGGGCCGGGGCATGTGTATCCGGCCTCGGTGCTGACCTCTCTGCCGGTCTATACGGTGATCACGCGAGGTGTCGATTGGAGCGACTGCATGGTCTTCGACGGCCAGTACCAGATTCCGCATGACGGCAGTCTGTATAATGAGACGGCCCGGCGAACGAGCAACTGGGAGGGGGCGTTCGTTTATGAAGGCAAGGTCTATGACCATGTGGGGTACCGATTGCGGGGAGGCAACGGGCGATATGCCCCCGGCAAACGGTCGATGACTTTCGATTTCAACCGCGGCAAGTTCTTCGAGGCCCGCGATATCTTCGGGGAGCGATNNACCGGCAAGCTGCGGGGCAACCAGCAGATGGGGCGATATGGCCTTAACGAGACGCTGAATATGCGGCTGTGGAATCTGTTCGGCGTACCCGCCCCGGAATTTTACTGGTTCCATTTCCGCGTGGTGGACGGCGTCGAGGAGGCCCCGGCGACCGCTAACGGCCAGTACGATGGCGATTTCTGGGGGATGTTCATGGCCCTGGAAGATTACGACGGGGCGTTCCTGGATCATCTGAATCTGGCCAAAGGTACGCTGTACAAACTGTCGTCCCGGACCTGTGACGGCTGGCGTATGCTCCGCTATCAGGGGCCGCAGGCGGCGGAGGTGATCGACACTGTGCCGCCGGCGGACTACGAGAATATCCGATGGAATCTCAATACCGGCGCGACGGCGGAATTCATCACACAATATCTGAATTGTCAGGAATGGTATCGCTACCACACGGTGGCCGAGGCGATCCGGCATTACGATGTCTTTGCCGGGGGCGACCGCGGCTCGGAAAACCTCAAGAACATGTCGTGGTATTTCGAGCCCCAGTACTCGCCGGCCAATCCGTACGGCAAGCTGTGGTTCATGCCGTTTGACACCGACGACACCTGGGGGCCGTACTGGAATTTCGGCGTGGATCACGCCAAGGCCGCGGTGTTTGAGGTCGATCATTTTAATTCGCCGGTCATCAATCCTTTGAGCCCGGGCAAGTCGCCATTACGGATGGACTATCGCAATACGATGCGGGAGTTTCGCGACCTGCAGTGGCAGCCGGAGGTGATCAACGGGATGATCGACGAATTGGCCAAGACGCTGGAGGGTTTTATTCCGGCCGAGCGCGATCGCTGGCGGCTGGAGCCCAACGGCGCCGCCCGCCACGATGACGGCACGCTGGAGGCGTGCGTGACGGACATGAAGCGGTTTGCGTGGCAGGGGGGCAGCGACTGGCCCGGCAACGGCGAGAATAGTTGGCCGGGTTCGGGGAACCATCTGGATGCTCTTAGCGGGGCCGAAGGGGACTCGACGAGCATTCCGAATACGCCGACGATTCAATACACCGGGACGGCCAATTTCCCGAGCAATCAGTTGAAGTTTGCGACCAGCGCCTTTGGCGATCCGCAGGGCAGCGACACCTTTGCGGCAATGGAGTGGCGGATCGGCGAATACGAACCCTATGTACCGCCGACGGGTCAACCGCAACCGACGGAGGTTATCTGGATCGACAAGGGGCAGAGATGGCGATATTTCAAGGGCA
>PMBP01000376.1 GCA_003152975.1 Phycisphaerales bacterium
CCGGCCCCTTCCATCGCGGCGATCAGCAGGGCCTCGGCAATCTCTTCTTTGGATACCCCTGCTTCCAATGCCGCGCGGAGGTGCGCATCGGTGCCATGCGGACAGCGAAACACCGACGCCAGAACGAGCATCAGTAATTCTTTTGTTTTCGTATCAAGAACACCTATTTCCAGGCACGCTTGGGTAAAGTCCCGGAATCGTCCACCCAGTTCCGGCGACAACAAGACAAACCAGGGCGTGTCCGATACGGGCCGTTTCGTATTTCCCTTTTTCATGGACCATTCCCTATCCCAAAAATCCCGTATTGGGTCTCGGTCATCCCCGCCGGTGACGGAGCCCGCCGCAAGCCGGCATAGTCGAATGCGGCAGGATCTACGATACTCGGGTTGTGGTTCGGGCGATATAGGGGTTTTCCCTATATCGCGTAGCGGAAATGATCACAGTGTCCGAAAGCAATACCGTTTTTACGGAGTAGAAATGCCATGTGGGAACGGTCGAAAAATCGCCACGATCGGCAATCGTCTGATTCGTTCCCTTTACGGATCGGGAAGGGTCAGGCCTTCCTGGATGGCGTATTTGGTGAGCATCGCAATATTGTCGATGTTCAGTTTGTTCATGATGTTCAACCGGTGGACTTCCACGGTTTTCGGGCTGATGCCAAGCCGCTTGGCCGCCTCTTTGGTGCTCTTACCTTCCGTGAGGAGCTGAAGGACCTCTCGTTCCCGGTCGGTTAAGACCGAGAAGGCGTTCTTCTTCCGCGTGGGGTCATCGGAGACGCAGGTTTCGACGAGAATCCCGCTGATGGAAGGGCTGATGTAGTTTTTCCCCGACGCCACCGTCCGGACCGCGGCGGCCAGTTCGTCGTATTCGCAGTCTTTCAATAGATACCCCGACGCGCCGGCCTTGAACATCTCCAGGATGAACTTCTTGGCCGAGTGCATTGATAAGGCGATGACCCGGACAGTCGGGGACCGCTTGACGATCTGCCGGGTCGCCTCGATCCCATTGAGGCCCGGCATCCCGATATCCATGATGATGATATCCGGGGACAACTCGCGGGCCAGTTCCACGGCCGTCAGGCCGTCGGCGGCCAGGCCGATCACTTCGATGTCCGGTTCCGCCTGCAGCGATTTGCTCAAACCGTGGCGCAAAACCACATGGTCGTCGGCCAGTAATATCCGGATACTCATGGCCTTTTTCTCCTCGATTGAGATTTCGTTATCTTCAGCGGAACCTGCACAGCCACCAGGGTCCCTTGGCCGTCGGGGGATACAATCTCCAATCGACCTCCCGCCTGCTCCAGTCGTTGGCGGATCGTAAATAAGCCAAATCCGGTTCGTTGCCCGTCGGCGGACTGGATCGCCGGCTCCTTGATCCCGACACCGTCATCTTCCACGGCTATCCGGACATGGTTATCCACTATGGAAAGCGTCAACTGGACCGAAGTCGCCTGGGCATGTTTGACGATATTCACGAACAACTCGCGCACCGACCGATACAACAGGACCTGGATGTCGTCGGGCAATGGCGGGATCGTCGCATCGCTGTGAAACATGCAGCGGAAGTGGTGTTCGGCGGCGAAGCGTTCCCCCAGTTCTTCCAGGGCATGCCCCAGACCCAGCGTGTAGAGCGTGGGGGGACTCAGATCGACCGTCAAACTCCGCGTCTGATCGATCGCCTGCGAAATATGTCCGCGGATGTGATCCAGCGCCTCGCCGTATTCGGCCGGCACCGTTTTTCGCAGCGTGCCCAGCTCCCGCTTGGAGAAGGACAGCAGCGGCCCCAGCGAATCGTGAAGCGCTGAGGCAATCGCGCGCCGTTCCCGCTCCTCCGTCAGGATCAACTCGGTTGCCACGGCGCGAAGCTGCCGGGTAGTCTGGGCCAAATCCCGAGTCCGCTCCTGGACCCGATTTTCCAGCAGGTCGCGGGCCTGGAGCAATTCCAGCTCCATCCGCTTGCGCTCGGTGATGTCGCGCAGAAAAGCGACAAGCCGCCCGCCTTCGAGGGTATGGTACTGGATGCTGGCTTCGATGTCCAACAAGCTCCCATCCTTGCGGCGGTGGCGTGTTTCAAATCGATCTTCACCCTTGGCTATCATCTTATGGATGTGGGCGATGACCTCATCGCTTGTTTCGACGACTTCCAGGTCGGAAACATGCAGGGTCAGCAGCTCCGACTTGCTGTAACCGCTCATCCGGCAATAGGCCTCGTTGACTTCCAATAAATGCCCGCGCATGTCCACCAGCCAGAAGCCGTCCATGGCGGTCTGGAGGATGCTGCGGTGCTGTTCTTCATTCGCCTGCAAGGCCTGCTCGGCCTCTTGTCGTTCCAGCTCGCCAGCGGCGCGAACGGCCACCAGTGTCAGCACCGATTCGGCGATTACACGGTTGGCCAGCGGATGCCGCCCAATCACCGCGATCAGGCCGATCGGCCGACCGGTGTGACTCCAGAGCGTCACGCCGATATAGCTTTCCGCCCGCAAATCCCGGAGCACCTCGTCTTTCGGGAAAAACTGGCACACGCTGGCCGGAAAGCAACAGACCTTCTTTCCCACCACCTCGCCACAGGGGGTATCTTTGAGCGCGTACGACACATTGTCCTCGAACTTGCCGTTGTTCCAGACGGCCACCGTTTGCGCGGTCAACCCGTCCCCTTCCAGGCGGTCGATACAAACGAAATCCATGCCCAGACTCTCGGCCAGGTACTGTGCCAGCGGTCCGAAGAATCCCTTGCTGGGTGTCGTACTGCTGGTTTGTGCCAGGAAGATTTGAATGTCCTCGGCCCGCTTGCGCTCCGTGATGTCGCTCATCACCGCGCGCCCGTGGACCGTGCCGTCGGCCTCGTGGGCGACGGTCGCCTCCAGCCCCACCCAGATGGGGTCGGCATTCCCGCGCTGCATCCGCATCTCGCACACCTGCGGCAAGCCCGTTTCAAAAAGTTTCCGGCGGTGCCGGTAATAAATATCCTGATCCTCGCGGAGAATAAATCGGGTCAGCGGCTGTTTGACCAAAGCGTCCCGTGTCACCCCAAGCAGGGCTGCGGCCGTGAGATTGGCTTGGAGGATCAGCCCGGTCTCGCTGAGGGTGAAGTAGCCCACCGGAGCCATATCGTATAGGTCGAAATACCGCTGGCGCGACGCTTCCAGATCCTCCTGTGCCCGACGCAGTTCCTCGTTCTGCATCTCCAGTTCGATCTGGTACACTCGAAGTTCGTGGATCTGCCTGGCCGCCTCGGTCGAAAGCATCTCCCCGGTCTTGGCCTCGTCGGCCCGGGCCTTCGCTTCCGCCCGCTGCCGCAGGTCCGCGGCCGGGTCTGAAGGGGTTTCTTTTTTTGTCATGATTTTCCTTCCCCCTGTATTGCCGAGCCAATCTCCCGCTCGGTCGTCGCAATGGCATAGACCCTGCCGGCCGCTATCGCCCGCGCCGGTGGCGATCCAAGATCCCTCCACGCCCCCGTTGGGCCACGGGGCGATCCGACCCTGCGGAAATCCGAGTCAAATCAACCTCTATGCTATCCAATCGACATCCTGAACGCAAGACAATTTCGAGGAGGTGTTTGTCCCGTGAATGGATTCAGACCAGGGGTATCCAGCCTTTATATCGAGGCGGCCATATTATCCGTCTATATCGCCAGGAAGGAATCGTCGGGGGATTGGGCGTCGTTTTCTTTGCTGCGCGAGGTGGGGTTGGCGCCGATGCGGATGTCGGATTCGGTGGGGTTTTGCGGCGTGAACCAGTAGGTGTAGATGTTGTCGTGGTTGACGCCGACATCGGGG
>PMBP01000413.1 GCA_003152975.1 Phycisphaerales bacterium
GGCCCCGGCCATCACGGCGATCAGTTGTCCGATGTTCGTCCGGCCGGCCAGATTGACGATCGGCACGCGGCACAGTGACACAAGCTTCTCGATGATCGGCCGCTCGCCTTCGGTTCCGACGGCGACGACGGACAGGCCCAGGTCCTGAGTCATTTTCTCCGCCAACTCCGCGAACCGATCCAGCGGCCAGCATTTCCAGTTCTGGGCGGAACCGGGGACCAGCACTCCATAGGAACCCGAGCGACACCCGGTCTCTTCCAGAAACTGTGCCGCCTCCCAACGGGAATCCTCGGTGACATGAAGACCATAGTCATGGCTGCGGATCGCCGTACCGGCGGCCTTTGCGATTTCCCAGTAGGAATCGATCACATGGACGCAAGTCGCCGGCAGGACCACGCGATGGGAATACAACCAACAGGCCCCCTCCCGCGTAGCGCGAAAGCCGTAGCGATGGCGGCACCCGGTCAGCGCCGAAAACAACGCCGTCCGGAACAGCCCCTGCAGATCGATCACGCAATCGAACCGTTGACCCCGAAGGGTCCGCAGCAATCGCGCCAATTCAACCGCGGCCGTTGCGCTACACCACCAGCGGCCGAGGCGCTTACGGTCAAACAGGATAATCTCGTCCAGATTATGCGTATATCGCAGCAGCGGGGCATATTCCGGGCGGATCAGCCAGGCGATTTTGGCTTCGGGAAACGAGACCCGCAGACTCGACAGGGTCGGCAGGGCATGGACGACATCGCCCAAAGCCGACGGCTTGATCACCAAAATTCGACGCGGCGTCTCAGGCATGGACCTGCCCCTGCCGAAGGTGGCCCGGCTGGCTGAGCATCGTCTCGGCCAGGGTCTGGACCCGTCGGGCCACGGCGAGCCGGGCCGTGCGGCCAAACCGGCTTTTCCATTCGCGATGATTCTTCGGATCGGACTCGAAACAGGATTGGAACACGCGGAAATAATCCGTTCGATACAGGATGGGGGACCAGAGCAGCTTGGAGGCCAACTGGGCCAAGCCATCGGAGACAACGCTGGCGGACAACCCCTTGGCCCGAATGCCGTCCAGATCGATCAGCCACAGGCGGGGACCGTCGGGAGTCGTTTGGACCAGCCAGTTGCTGGGCTTGGCGTCGCGATGGCGACGGCCGAGTTTGTCCAGTCCCAGAAAGACTGACGCCACCTGGGCGGCCAACGAATGCTTGATCCTCGCAAACGACGGACATATCGGGTCCAGATAGTCTCGAAGGTATCCGTATAAATGAATGCTGTCCGGAATATATTCCGTTATCAATAGCGATTGCGGATAGCGAAAACCGCCTCGTTGCTCAACGGCCAAGAGCGCCCGCGGCGTGGGGATGCCCGCGTTGAGCAAATGGAAGGCCTGACGGAATCCGCTGACGGCCCGCAAGGCAAACAGACCGCGGAGACGGTCGGCGGGCCTGCGGTCGTACCGCTGGAACTTGACGACGCACTCGACGGCCCGGCCGGCGAACTCCACCGGTCGGCGAACCACCAGGGTCCCCCGGTCGGTCTTGAGGATCTCGCCGCCGGATTCGGCCAGCCGATCCGGCCGATCCAGCCAGGCCTTGACCATCGCCAGATTAACGGAACCCTCTGGACCCAGGGCATACCCCGCCCCCCCGCCCGGAAGACGGATTCGCCGGGACTCCAAGCCGCCGGAGTCGCGGGTACTGACAGATTCAGACTGCGATTGATTCATCGGGAGGTATTATAAGGATTCAACCCGGTTATTTCACAGGGTTTTACCGATTATTCATAACTTTAGACCCGGAACTACCTTTCGAAAGATAGAATGACTGTCTAAATTTTCAACTGTTTTGAACGAGAGGTTTTGGCCCGATGCAAGGAGNNGTTTTGGGCGAGAAGTTTTGGCCCGATGCAAGGCCGCAGGCCAAAAAGAACCGGAAGCGTATTTGAAAATACGCTGAGGACATTTTTGACCGAGAACGCCGCAGCGGGGCAAAAAAACCGCCCAAAACAAAACTCTTGTGAACTATCCGGGTTAAGGCTCAAAGAATATCCGCGCCGGGTGCGGGTCGTTTGCGGATCGCCAGCGACAATGAGGGAACCACCGCCGCGCCGGTCGTCCAATAGACGACCTTGAACAATCCGCGCAGGAAGGCCTGAATCGGCCGGGCCCACGGATATTTGTTGGCGATCGACACGGCGTATCCGGCATACCACAGATCGACCCGATCGCGAAGGCCCAGGCGGTTGGGCGTCAGAAACTCAAAGTCCGACCCGCAGCAGGATTGGAGGATTCGGCCGATCTGGCCAACGGAGCCGCCTCGAATGCCCCGCCGCAGCAGGGTTTCCCACGACTCATCGGCCCCGACTCGACCGGACAGGGTCCTGGCATAGGAATAGGCCGGCCGGTTCGGCAGGTAATTGATCAGCGGCAGCCGCGTGGTGTGGCCTTCAAACGGAAAATACCGCCAAGGGGTCTGATCGATGAACAGGACGCCGCCGGGATTGAGCAGACCCCACAGGAGGGGCAACAAAGCTCGCCGCTCCTCGGGCATCAGATGCTCCAGAACCGCGCTGAACAGGATCGCGTCGAATGTGCCCAGGTCCGGCGGCGGACGATCGGGCGACGGCGACAGGAGAAATTCCACATTTCGATATCCGAAATGGTGGCCCCTCGCCCGCGCGATGGCCAGCGATCGTTCGCTCAGATCGATCCCGACGATCGGCGAATCCGGAAACATCCGGGCCAGGATCGTCGTCGAGGCCCCGCCGCCGCATCCGAAATCGAGCCACCGCTTTCCTTTTAGTGATTGAGGGTCCACATATCCCGAGATATCCATTTCCAGGCAGGCCCGCACATATCGGGGATCCTCATCCCGCCGGATTTCGTCGATGACCGAAGTCGGCCCCCGCACCTCCAGGATGAGCCGAATCAGATTTTCCGGATAGGCGGTATCCCAGGTTTGAACCTTTCCACCGGATTTCGGATTTCGAAATTCCAAGCGGAAGCGTCCCCCATCCAATGGTTTAATCCGAAATTCCTGCGGGTCGGACATGCACGGCCTCTCCGTCATTGCCCGGAAGACCGGGGCGTCAGGATTTGGGTTCGATCCGGCCCGATCAGCCGATAGCGGATTCCGCGCCAGGTGATCGTGCGGCCGAAGGCCGACGACAGGATGCAGAAAAACAGCAGCCACGACCAAACCAGTGTTCCCCAGACATCCGCCCGGGCCGCGGCCCGCAACCGTTCGGTATCCTCCGGCAAAATCACCCGGATCATCCGCTGGCGGAGGATCGCAATTCCGACATTTCCGATCAGAAATATCGCCGGAACCGCCGCCCACAACATCCAGTTGAATTCGATCCCAGTGGCCCACGCATAACAGAAAATCGCCAGTCCGCCCCACGGCCCCAGTAACGAATACAGCATGGCGAACAAGCCAAACCGCCAGGTCCCCGGCGTGACGATCCGCGTAATCAGGAACTGCCGTCGCACGAATTCCAACAGGCCCCTCCAGGTCGTTTGCTCATACGAAGCCACTAAGCATTCCGGTACGAAGGCCACCCTGCGCCCGGCCTTTTTCACGGCGTAGGACAGCCCCAGATCATCGCTGATGGTGTTTTGCCAGATCCGTTCCAGGTCCGCCGCGCCGAACAGATCCGTCCGCACGGCCATCGACCCGCCCCACAGGTGATTGAACATCGTGTTGCCGAGCTGCTGGGCAATCTTGGCATTGATCGCCGACAACGCCAACGTGGCCAGGTTATCGGCCCGCGGGACAAACCAGCGATAGCCGGTCGTCGCGCCCCAATGATCCTTGCGAAGCGGATAGACCAGGGCATTGAGCCAGTTGGCCGGCAGGCAGGCGTCCGAATCCGCAAAGGCGAAAACTTGGGTTCCTTCCGGGCTGCGGCGGCAGGAATGCAACAGGTTGTGAATCTTCTGGCTGCACTCCTGACCCTTGCCGGCGACAAGAACCTCGACGCGTCGGGCCTGACTGCCTGCGGCCAGTGACGCGACCAGGCCGGTCAACGATTCATAGGCGGGATCCAACGCATCCTCGACCACGAAATGCAGGATAAAGTCGGGATAGTCCTGATGCAAAACGGATGAGATGTTCTTTTCGAATTCGCGGTCGATGCCCTTGCAGGGAACCGTCAGCAGGACCCGCGGGTGATAATACGCGTTGATTCGCCGCGATTTGGCCAGGGCATACCGGTAGTTGCGCCAGGATTGATAGAGGAACAGCCCCTGCGAGGCCAGCAGGAAAATTGCGATCCAGTTATACCACTCCCATCCCAATGCGACGATCCTCCGTGATCGATACCTGCTTCAAGGGATCGACGCCAGCGGAACGATCCGATCGATCAGCGTTTCCATCCGCCACAGCTTGTCCAGTTCGAACGACACGAAGCAGCCGTGATTGTGATCCGAGGCCAGGATCAGCATGTTCCGCCCGCCCCGGTGCCAGCCCGAAGGTTGGGGCTGATGGCCCAGCAGAAAATAGTCCGCGTCGAACATCCGCGAGATCCGTTCCAGCGTCGCATCGCTATGGTGACGGCCCCAGGTCATCAGGTAGCCGCTGTTGCCGCGACGGCAATCCTCCGGCGTCAGGGTGCGTTCAAGAATTTTGAGGTCGAATTTATCCAGGAATCGGTCTTCCGGCAGCGAATGCGACATCCAAATGCGGTTGGCCGTCCGGGCCGCCAGCGGCTGGGTGATCAGGTACTCCTTCAGCGATTGCAGGGTCGCGTCAAAATCCTCGGCATAATAGCGCCGCATGGCCGCCTTCATCGCCTGGTTCATTTCCTTGCCGGACTTCATGACATCCGTGTCGTTGATCACGGCCGTATCGTGATTGCCCAACAACAGATGGACCTGTCGGGGAAACCGGACCTGCAGGCGAAGGACATCCTCGTACAATTGAAACGACAGGCAGCCGCCCAGGTCGTCTTCGGGACCGCCATGCAGAATTTCGTGCAGGATCAGGTGCGTATCCGGCCGGGCCGCCAGATCGGCAAACACGGCAATCCGCTCGAAGTTGCGGCGATGGCCGTGAAGGTCGCCGGCGAAGACCACGCGGCCGGATTCGGGCAAATGCAGGACATTGCCCTTGCGGATGGGGCTGTGAAGGTTGATCTGGGCGGCCTGACGGCAAAGCTCAATCATTGGACTTTCCGGCGTTGGTCAGCTTGGAGCTGAAGATCTGCCGGATCATCACATCCAGCCGGGCGATGATCTCGGCCATGCTGGCCGGACGGTCGGCCGGTTTTTCCTGGATGCAGCCCACCACCAGGTCCGACAGTTCCACCGGGATCTGCCGATAGACTTCGTGCGGGGGCTTGAACTCGCGCTTCTGGCTGGCGGGAATACCGTACTCGGTTTTTTTGGGGATCATCGTCGGCACATTCTTGCCCGTCAGGGCCCAGTACATTGTCGCGCCGAGATTGAAGATGTCGGTGCGATGGCTGAGGTGTTCGCGTTTGACCTGTTCGGGCGCGATATAGTCGGGCGTGCCCTGGATCCGCTGCTTGACCGTTCCGATCCGGCAGCTCTGGCCCAGGTCGATGATCTTGATGGCGCCGTCCTTGCCGATCAGGATATTGTTCGGTTTAATATCGCAATGAACAAAGCCGAACTGGTGCATCGCGTTGAGGCCCGTGGCGATCATCCGGAACACCAGCAGGATATCGCCCAGACTCAGCGACGGGCCGTCTTCCAGACTCTGCCCGTTGAAATGCTCCATCGACAACAACACCTCGCCGACCCGGAGTACCTTGCGGAGCTTGATCAGCTTGTAGCATTTGCGGATATAGGGGTGGTCGATCTGCCGGGCCACCTTGTACTCGGTCTCGATCTGTTCGAGAATCCGGCTGTCCTCGGGCGTCTCGATGATGGCCCGTTTCAGCGCGACGGTCTGCCCGGTCTGCTCATCGACGGCCTGATAGATCTGTGTCCGCGCACCGGTCCCGATGTGCTTGATAATGCTAAAATCCTTGATGTCCGGAATCTGTATTCCCATATCCCGATTCTTCGGTCAATTTCTCGTTTGGAATCAGTTCGTTGGATTCGCTGGCTCAGATACCCCGAGGCCAAACCCAGAAACGCTTGATTTTACGGGACTTGGAACCGTTTGTCCAGAACAGACCTGAAAATCACCGCCGGAATGAAAAATTCCTGGGACCCTATTGACTAATTTGCCGAAATGTGCATAATAACATGCTTTGTGTTTCCCCGATAGCTCAATAGGTAGAGCGGGCGGCTGTTAACCGCNNTAGGTTCGAGCCCTACTCGGGGAGATGGACAAGAAATGTCCACAATAGAGGGTTCCGGAAGATTCGACATAAATCCGGAATCCTGAAAGACTTGCGACAGATCATCCCGAACAGTCCTCACGATACCATTACCTTCGTCGGCAATGTTCTGCGTCGTTGCGCGCGTCGTTTTGCGCGTCGTCGGCTCAGCCCCCTGGACGGCCTTCGTGAAATGCTCGTCGGTAACATTCAAATAGTGTTCATTCGCAACCGGTTCGCTGTTACCCATCCATTTTGAAACGACATGGCCGGGATAGGTTTCGTTCAATTCCGTCTGCCGCGTC
>PMBP01000511.1 GCA_003152975.1 Phycisphaerales bacterium
CAGCGAGTAGGTGTGCACCATCTCGATGGCTGCCGCCGCCGTCTCGGCCTCGGCCCGGACCTCGCCGCACACGGCCTGACAGGCCCACAGCACCACCGCCGCCCGGATCCGCTTGCCCGGCGACTCCAGCGTATAGCGCAGCGCATCCTTCAAACGCGGCACCACACCCATCTGCCGATCCACAAGCTCCAGCAGCAACGCGCTGACCCTGCCGGCCTTCTGTGCCAAATCCGTTTTAAAATCCGATTCCACTCGGAGGATAGCTCCCGATACGCCAATTCGGTTATTCAACGACAAAAGCCAGTCCTCTGATACTCCGAAGAACTGGCCTTTACACAATTATACCCGAAACCGAAACCCCCGGCAAAGGAAAGAATCAGTCCAATCCCGGAAAAATGCCCTCAGTTAAGCGGCCGAGGAAACATCTTCTGCGGATTGCGGAGGTCAATGAACTGCCCGACCCCGCGGTCGATCCCCCGAATGGTCCCGTATTGCTTGAAAAATGTATATAATAACGCAATTTTCTCCTGTTCCGTGGCCTCCAGGTACCGATGCGATTCCCCGTAAGCCGCGCCCCACCACACCTCGGTGCCGTCCTTGGCGAAGAGAATGGTGTGGATGCTCCCCGAATTCTTGCGCCCGGCATGGTTGGATATGTCGATCCGGTCCAGGTCCGCCAGCAGGGGCTTGGTAGGACTGGAAATCTGATCCATCCGCCCCAGGGCCGTCAGCAACTCGACGGCTGCGATGATCTCCGTCGAGTGCCACAACTCGCCCGGCTGCGTCGGCGGTTTGGACGCAAACCCAATGATCTTCGGCAACAGCAGCTTCTCGACGGGCACATAGTCGAGAACGACCACCCGTACCTCAGTCTCGCTATACAGGGGATCGTCGCGCTCCACGCGGACCAGATAAAATTTCTTCCCGCCATACTCGATGACGGCGATCGGCTTTCGATATCCGGCCTCGATCCGAAAGGTCTTCTCAGTGGTCTGGACCGAAACGCCATAGACCCACGCCAACTCACCGAGCCGCTCGGCCATCCGCCGGCCTTGGTCCCGGTCCAGCGGAAAACTCCGCCCCCCCGCCGCCTGCACGATCTTGTCCTGCAGTTCGTTGCTGATCCACGCCGGCGGGCCGACCAGCTCCAGAGGTCCGGTCCGCTCGGCCACCACCGGCAGCGAACGCACATACCGCTCCAGATACACAAATCCCACCCCCATCCCGCCCAGCGCCGACACCACAACCAGCACCACCAGCAATTGCAGCAGCCGTCGACCCCAACTGACCGGGGCCGGCCGCTTGCGGCGGACGGGACTGCTGGACGGTTTCTTCGACAGCCAGGGAATGCTGAATCCGGTTTTTTTCTTCTGCCGTTTCATCGACGCGACGCCTTCGTCGAGTGGTCCTGGATCGCCGAACGCAGGATCTCCAGACACAGCTTGCCCACCGGGATCCCCGCCTTGGCCGCCGCCATCGGCAATAGCGAATGGCTCGTAAAGCCCGGCAGGGTATTGATCTCCAGCACATGGGGCACACCCGCCGAACTGACGATCATATCGACGCGGCTCTGGTGGCGGCATCCCAGCGAACGGTAGCAGCGGACCGCGTCCTCCTGCATCCTCCGCACCAGCGCCGCATCGTCGAGGGTGTCAAACAGGTATTCGGTCGTGTCGGCCAGATACTTGGCTTGATAATCGTAAAACGGCGAGCGGCTGCGGATCTCCAGCACCGGCAACGCAACGCCGTTGAGAATGCCGACGGTAAACTCCCGCCCCGGAATGTACGGCTCGACAAGGCAATCGCCGTACTGGCGAAAGCACTCGACCGCGGCCTGTGCAACCGCCGCGACGCCATCGAGAATCGTCACCCCCACGCTGCTCCCCTGCCGGATGGGTTTGACCACAAACCGCTGGCCCAGCGGCGCCAGTTTGCTCTCCACATCGGCCACCGTCGAAGATGCGTCCAGCACCACCTCCGCCGCGACGATAACGCCCGCCTCGCGGAAATGTTTCTTGCTGGCCACCTTGTCGAATGCCAGCCGGCTGGCCCGCGAACCCGATCCGGTAAACACCCGGCCGCGGGATTCGAGAATTGCCTGCAGGGAACCGTCCTCGCCGAATTGGCCGTGCAACGCCAGAAAGAATGCGTCGATGCTCGTGTCGTCGAGGATCGCCAGGTTGTCCGGCCCAATGTCGGATTCGACCACGGCAAGTCCCTCGCCGCCCAGCGCCTTGACGATGTTGGCCCCGCTGACCAGACTGACCTGGCGCTCCGAGCCGACCCCCCCCGCCAGAACCGCCACCTTGATATTTCGGATATCAATAGGTTGTTTTTTCATCTCTCAACGCGTCTCGTAGAAACTCGTAATCTCGAAAAATATCAGCATGACAACCGGTATGGCTCCAAGAACCATTCCTCCTTCCGGTCAAATCATTTTGATTTTTAATCTGTCATTTTGATATTTTATTTTTGATATTTGATATTATATGTTAAATATTACCAGATTTCCAATTCCAGCTCCAGCTCGATGCCGAATTCCTGCTGGACGCGGCGCTGGACCGTCTCGATCAGGTTCAGCACGTCCTGGCTGGTGCACTCGCCCTCGGCGATGATGAAGTTGGCGTGCTTTTCGCTGATCTTGGCCCCGCCGACCTGTGTGCCCTTCAGGCCCGCCCGGTCGATCATCGCCCCCGCCGACAGCCCCCGCGGGTTCTTGAACACGCACCCGGCGTTGCGGTGCCCCAGCGGCTGGGTATTCTTTTTGTAGATCCAAATTTGCTTGACCTGTTTGAGGATTCGCTGCGGGTCGTCCTCGGTAAGGCGAAACCGGGCGCCCAGAATGAACTTGCTGCTGATGTTGGTCGAACGGTAAGCGAAGGCCAGGTCGTCCCGGTGGCGGGTGAAGACCTCGCCGTCCTCGTTCATGACCTCGACCAGTTCGACCACGTTTCCGATGTCCCCGAAGGCCCCGCCGGCGTTCATGCGAACGCACCCGCCGACGCTGCCGGGGAT
>PMBP01000456.1 GCA_003152975.1 Phycisphaerales bacterium
GGAATGCAGAGTTTTCCCAGAGTAAAGACCGTGTGAAAATTGGAAGGCTCTCGCACTCCAATCCATGAGCACATAGCCAGGCGAATTCCCCGTATAGGCAAATATCCATCCGAGGTTAAATCATTACCTATGCCGAGGTTAGGGGGTGGATTTTAATCCGGGAACCGAGGGGGGATAACTGATCNNAGTACTAAAAGTGTGGGCTAATGGAGGCGATCTGGGAATCATGGCTCAGGAATGGATGACTGGCAAAAACCCGGCTCTGGCCCCGATAATTTTCTTGATATATCGGCAATAATCGGGTATAATAACTGCATTAGTTGTTTTGTCCTTGCCTTTCTGGGGGGTAGTGTGAGGCCAGGTAACGGAGCGTGTTGGCGGTAGTAAACCTATAGGATTAAGGGTGATTGTGATGATTCATTTCCGTCGATGGAGTGTTGTCTATCTTCTTGTCATTACAGGACTTGCGCCGCTGTATGCCGCCCAGTGGAAAAGCCAGGATATCGGCTCGGTTT
Organism: Phycisphaerales bacterium; assembly: GCA_003152975.1. Classification (GTDB taxonomy): domain Bacteria; phylum Planctomycetota; class Phycisphaerae; order Sedimentisphaerales; family Anaerohalosphaeraceae; genus FEN-1350. The sequence continues at coordinate 516 of PMBP01000456.1, forward strand.
CGGTGGCAGGGAGTGCCACCATCGGCTCGGACTCTTATACCGTCACCGGTGACGGCGACGACATCTGGAACACCGCCGATGCCTTCCACTTCCTATATCTGCCCATGTCGGGGGACGGCGAGATTGTCGCTCGCGTGGCCAGCCTGCAGGGCAACAACAACGACGGCGGCTGGAGCAAGGCAGGCGTGATGTTCCGTGAAACCCTGAACGCCAGTTCCACGCACGCCTCCGTGGATATCACCTCCGGCAACGGCGCCGATTTCCAGTGGCGCGGTTCGACCGGCGGCGGATCTTCGAATGCTGGAGCGGATGGTGTTTCGTCGGCCCCGCGATGGGTGCGGCTGGTTCGCCAGGGCAACTTGTTCACCGGCTATAAATCCAATGACGGCATCAATTGGACGCAAAACGGTTCGGTCTCGATCGCCATGGCCGCGGATATTTATGTCGGCTTGTGCGTGACAGCCCACGCGTCCGGCAATTTATCCACCGCCACTTTTGACCATGTCTCTGGCAATGCCGTCGTCAATCCCTGGAAGCCGGTGCTGGTGTCGCCGGCCAATAATGCAGACAATATCCCTCTGGATGGCGTCAATCTCCGCTGGGGACCGCCCGAAGTTGTGCCGCCGTTGCCTATCATCCGCTACGACTTGTATGCCACGGAAAACCGCGCCGAACTCGAAAATCCGGATCTCAGCGCACCGGCCTTTATCGCGTCGATCCTGCCCAACCAACCGCTGGAGTATTTTTCCGGGACTCTCGATAGCGACAAGACTTACTACTGGCGCGTGGATACCGTGATTACCGGGGAAACCATGGCCAATGGTGAGATTTGGGCCTTTCAGACGATTCGGCGCCTTCCGCAATTCCTCAGTCAACCCGTCACCCAGGCCGTCCATCCGGGGGCCCGTGTGGAGTTTTCCGCCCTGGCGTCCTCCGACTACGGTGCCGTCAGTTACACATGGTTCAAGCAGCCAAATCCGGCCGTGCTCAGCACGGCATCTTCGCTGGTCCTGACGAATGTCACTTCCGCCGACAACGGCTTTTATGTCTGCCGCGCGACCAACTCTATCGGCTCAACCGATTCGAATCCCGCGCGGCTGATCGTCCTGGACCGCGGGGCGCTGCAGGCGGGCCTGGAGGCTTATTGGCCGCTCGACGATTCCCTCGCGGACGCTTCCGGCTCGGCTCACGACGGAACGCTCGTTGGATCCGCCACAAGCGTTGACGGGATCATCGGAAAGGGATTATTGTTCCCCGGAACCGCGGGTAACGCCGTGCAAACCGGGACCTGGAATCCGTCGGCGATGACCGGCAAGTTGTCGTTTTCGATCTGGGCAAAGTGGAATGGTATAAATGGAAATTACCATGGTCTTATCGCCAAGCGCGACGCGTGGGACCCGGCTCAGATGATGTGGCAGTTGGAAATCGACGCATCCTCGGGGCTGTCGCAATTTTCCCGCTACGGCCAAACGCCCGATCCCGGCGTTGTGTTGCCGGTCGGATTGTGGCATCACATCGCCGTTTCCTTTGACGGCACGACGGCGAGAATCTATCACGACGGTCAGTTGACCAGCTCGGGCGATTTCTCGTTCGGGACCGGCACGGCCTCCCAGCTTGTTTTCGGTTGCGGCGAGGCGGGCGGCAACAATCCCTTCAACGGCGTTTTGGATGAGGTTGCGGTCTGGAACCGCGATCTGTCGGCCGACGAAGTGGCGTATCTGTTCAATAACGGCAAAGGCAACCCGATCTTCGAGCCGGTGGTCACGATCTCCGAGACGGCCGGCGCAACGGTCGTCGCCGAAACCGGCGCATCCGATACCTTTACCCTGCAATTGGCCAAGCAACCGATGGCGACCGTGAGCATCACGGTGACACCGGCCAGCGACGACCTGGAATTGAACGGCGGATTCCCCGGCGAGAGCGTCGCGCTTTCGTTCGACACGACCAATTGGAACCTTCCGCAGACGGTGACGGTTCGCGCGACGGTGGACACCCTGGAGGAAGGGGACGAGACCGTTCGGATCGGCTTCGGGATTGAAAGCGCCGATCCGGAGTTTCATCATGCGTTTATACCGTTTGTGCAGGTCCGGGTGATCGACGCCGTCGAGCCGATCTGCCCGACGGGCGACCTGGACGGCGATTGCCAGGTGAACCTGATCGATCTGCTGCTGTTCACGTCGGACTGGCTGCTGAACAAGCAATGCACCGACGGATCCTGCGGGGAACTGACGGGAACGGGCTGGGTGAATTTAGAAGACATGGCGATTGTGGCCGAGAATTGGCTGGATGGGCGGGGTCCGGTGGTGATCAGCGAGTTTATGGCCGCCAACCACAGCCAGGCGCCGCTGCAGGCGGGCGATCTTCTCGACGAGGACAGCCAATCGTCGGACTGGATCGAACTGTACAACCTGGCGAGGATCCCGATGAACATCGGCGGGTGGTATTTGACCAACGATGCGAGAGACTTGAAGAAATGGCGGATTCCCGACGGGGTGTCGATCAACGGGGGCACCCCGCAGGTGATCTTCGCTTCGGGCAAGAACCGCGCGGTGGCCGGGTCGGAGCTGCACACGAATTTCGCGCTGGACCAGGCGGGTTCCTACCTGGCCTTGGTGGCCTCGGACGGCAAGACGGTGATCCACGAATACGCGACAACAGAACTTGACAATGGCGCGATGGGATACCCGCCGCAGGAGCCGCAGATCAGCTACGGCCTGTTCGACTTTTTCCGCAAGGAACGCTACTTCCAACCGGCGACTCCGGGCGAACGGAACCGCTCCGGCGTCAACGGGCTGGTGGCCGATACGAAGTTCAGTGTGGACCGCGGCTTCTTCACGCAGCCGTTCGATCTGGAGTTGAGCACGGTTACGCCGGGTGCGACGATTCGCTACACCCTCGACGGCTCGGCGCCTTCTCTGGGTCGCGGCGAGGCCTATGTGGCCGGACAATCGATCCACATCGCCCGGACAACGGTGATTCGGGCGGCAGCATTCCTGGCCGGATGGATATCCAGCAATGTGGATACACAAACTTACCTGTTTTTGACGGATGTCCTGCAGCAATCGCCCATCGGCGAGGCGCCGGGAGCCGGTTGGCCGACGACCCCCATCAATGGCCAGGTCTTTGATTACGGCATGGACCCGGATGTCATCAACGACGCCCGGTATAAGGACCAGATGGCAACATCGCTAAAGTCGATTCCGACAATGTCGCTGGTGACGGACCTGCCGAATCTATTCGATCCGACAATTGGCATTTATGTCAACGCGGACTCCTCGCGATACGACGGGATCCGTTGGGAAAAACCGGCCTCGCTGGAGCTGATCAATCCTGATGGCACCAAGGGTTTCCAGATCAATTGCGGGCTTCGCATCCGCGGCGGCTACAGCCGGGGCGGGTGGAATCCCAAGCACGCCTTCCGGGTGTTCTTCCGCAGCGAATACGGCGACGCCAAATTGAAGTATCCGCTGTTCGAAAGCGAAGGTGTCGACACCTTTGACAAGGTGGACCTGCGGTGCAGCCAGAATTACTCGTGGGCCCACGGGGGCGACAGCCGCAACACCAATGTCCGCGACGAGTTTTCGCGGGATGTGCAGAGCCAGATGGGCGACCCCTATACGCGAACTCGGTATTATCACCTCTATATTAACGGATCTATTGGGGCCTGTACGAGACGGAGGAACGGCCGGAAAACCGTTTCGCGGCCAGCTACATGGGCGACAGCCCCGCGGATTACGATTCGGTGAAGTGCGATTGGGTTTCCTNNAACAGATGGTCGTTGCGGAAGGCACGATCGACGCCTACATGCGGCTCTACAATGCCATCCGGGCCGGGATCACCACTCACGAGGCCCTGATGCGGATCCAGGGGTACAATCCCGACGGAAGCCGCAACCCGGCTTACGAACGACTGCTGGACATCGACAACCTGATGAACTACATGCTCCTGGAATACTATACCGGTGACGCGGACGGTCCGGGGTCGCGGTATGGGAATATTCCCAACAACACTTTCTGCCTATACGACCGGACACATCCGGACGGATGGAAGTGGATTCATCACGACACCGAACATTCACTGGGGACCGGCGAAGAAAATCTGGTGGTTCCCTTCACGACGGCAGGGGCCAACTCGGCGTATTTCAACCCCCATTGGCTGCATGAACAACTGGCGCAGCAAAATGCCGAGTACCGGCTCCAGTTCGCCGACTGCGCGCAGAAACACCTGTACAACGGGGGGGTTCTGACGGCGCAGAATGCTACGGCGTCGATCAACCGGCGGGCTGACGAGGTCGAGATGGGGATGATCGCCGAGTCGGCCCGGTGGGGCGACGCCCAACGGCATCCGGCTCTGACCCAGGCGGACTGGTTCAACGCCGTTCAGGAAGTCCGTAATTGGATCTCCGACCGCGTCGATCGACTGGTCGCGCAATTCCGGGCGGTAGGATGGTTCCCGGGTCTGAACGCCTCGGTAATGACGCCGCAGGGGGGCGAGCTGCCCACCGGCGGGTCGTTTACCCTGCAAAATCCCAACGCCACCGGGCAGGTCTATTACACACTGGACGGCAGCGATCCCCGGCTGCCGTCGGATGTCTCAACGCCGGGCTTACCGGTTACGCTTGTGGCCGAATCGGCACCCAAGCGGGCGACGGTGCCGACCTCCGAACCTCAATTTCCCAAGGGGACGATCCGCGCGGATTATTATTTTGGAATCAGCGGAACGGCGATTTCCGATCTGACTAACAATCCGAAATATCCGAATTCGCCCGACCTGACGGAATACCCCACACTACTCGAATCACGGACGGGGGATCCGTGGGACCAATACGGAGCCAACCTCAGCGGATACCTGTACCCCCCGACGACGGGGGATTATACCTTCTGGATCTCCAGCGATGATAACGGCGAACTGTGGTTGAGCAGCGACGAGAATCCAACCAACGCGACACGAATCGCCATGGTGCCGGGGTGGACTCCGTCGCGAGTCTGGACCTGGTACGGCGAACAGCAGTCGTTGGCGATCCCGCTGACGGCCGGCAAGAAATATTATATTCAGGCCTTGATGAAGGAAGATGGCGGCGGCGACAACCTGGCGGTGGCGTGGCAAGGTCTCGGGATCGCTCAGCAGGTGATCGCGGGACAGTACCTGTCCCCGGCGGGATCAGGGTGGATGGCGCCGAACTACGATGATAACGGCTGGACCAGCGGCACAGGCGGAGTCGGCTTTGAAACGCGGCCGGGCGATCCGGTCAACTACACCGATCTGATCGGAATCAATGTCCAAACGGCGATGTACAATAAAAACCAGACCTGTTATATTCGCATTCCGTTTACAGCCCCCAATGCCGACTACAATGAACTGAATTTTCGTGTACGATATGACGACGGATTCATCGCGTATCTTAACGGCAAGGAAGTCAAGCGGATCAACTTCCCGGACGGCGTGACGCCCCAGTGGAACTCCGGGGCCAATCAGGGCCATGATGATTCGGCATCGCGGCTTCAGGAGAGCTTCGAAATTTCGGGGTACACCGACTGGCTCAAGCCAGGCGCCGACAACCTGCTGGCGATTCAGGGCTTGAATGCCGGCGCGGGCAGTTCGGACTTTGTGATCTCGGCGGAGTTGGTCGCGCGACAGGTCAGCGCCGGCGACCCGTCGCCGTCGGCTTTGACGGTGTCGGGGCCGGTGACGCTGGCCCGGAGCATGCGGGTCAAATCCCGCGTGTTCAATGGCCAATGGAGCGCAATGAACGAAACGGTATTCGCCGTGGGACCGGTCAAAGAGAGTTTGCGGATCACGGAAATCATGTATCACCCGGTCGATCCGAATGCCGAGTACATCGAGTTGAAGAACATCGGCGCCCAGCCGATCAACCTGAACCTGGTCCGATTCACGAAGGGAGTCGATTTCACCTTCGGGGATTTGACTTTGGCTCCGAACGCCTACACCCTGGTGGTTCGCGATCTCGCCGCGTTTGAGCGGGTCTATGGAACAGGTCTTCCGATCGCCGGGCAATACGCCGGATTGCTGGAAAACGCGGGAGAAAATATCCGGCTTCGGGATGCGGCCGGGACGATCATCCACGATTTCAAGTATTCAGACGGCTGGTATCTTCTCACCGACGGCGGGGGGTATTCCCTGACGATTCTCGACGCGGCCAATTCCGATCCGCTGGCGTGGGGCATGAAGGCCGGCTGGCGGGCCAGTGCCGTCAGCTACGGATCGCCGGGCAGCGACGACGGCGGGATCGTGCCGGCGCCGGGAGCGATCGTGATCAACGAGATCCTATCGCACTCGCACGGCGTGGCTCCGGACTGGATCGAGCTGCGCAACACAACGGATGCGCCTATCTATATCGGCGGGTGGTTTTTGTCCAACGATAACCTCGACGACGCGGCCAAGACCAAGTTTGAAATCGCAGCCGGGACGATCCTCCACAAGCAGGGTTTTGCGGTCTTCTACCAGGACCAGCACTTCGGCAATACGGCCAACCCGGGATGTCATACGCCGTTCGGGCTCAGCGAAGGTGGCGGGACGATCTATCTGCAGTCGGGACTGAGCGGACAACTTACCGGATATACGGCCGAGCAGTCATTCGATGCCGCCGAGAGCAACATCGCGTTCGGGCGGTATCTCAAGAGCACTCTGGACGGCGGCGTGAATTTTGTGGCGATGAGCACCAATACGCCCAACGGCGAAAATGCCTCGCCGAAGGTTGGGCCGATTGTATTCACGGAAATCCAATACAACCCGGCCAACGGCAACACCGGCGACGAGTACATCGAGCTGAAGAATATCAGCGGCCAGCCGGTGACCCTGCAGGATGCGGTGGGGACCGAGATTGCGGCGGGCGTATTCCGGACGGACATCGTGCCGTGGCAGTTTACCGACGGCATCGAGTTTGCGTTCCCGGCGAACACGACGATCCCGGCGGGGGGGATGCTGATTGTGGCCAAGGACCCGGCCAAGCTGAAGGCTTATTACGGCGCGGCGATCCCGGTGAATGTGCCGGTGCTGGGGCCGTTTGTCAACAACACCAGCTTGAGCAACGGGGGCGAGAAGGTACGGCTGTCGCGGCCGGGCGACCAGGAGTTGGGCAAGAGCCGCTTCTGGATCCGGGCCGAGCAGGTGACCTACGACGATATCGCGCCGTGGCCGGTGGAAGCCGACGGGGCGGGCAAGACCCTGCAGCGGATCAGTGCGACCGCGTACGGCAACGACGCGGCCAACTGGCAGGCGGCGCCGGGCCCGGAGAAGTAAGATTTCCAATTATCGAATTTCATTTTGATATTATACGGTCTCTAAAAAATCTCGCGCGCTTTCTGAAATAAGACTTGCGCGATCGTGAATAGGATGTCATACTCGGTAAAAACGAAAGGGTATGACGATGCAAATCGAGCAACGACGGCCGGGGGATCGAGGCGATCTCTCTCGAAAAGCCAGCCACGAGACCAACGCCAAGCAACGGGACCGTTACCGCGCGGTAGCCCTGGCCCTGCACGGTTACACAACCCCTCAGATCAGGCACATGCTGGCCCGCAGTAAGTATTTTGTGCAGCGGTGGAATTATGCCTATCGGGACGGGGGGATCGACGCTCTCCTGCCCAAACCCAATCCGGGACGGCCGGTCAAATTATCTCCCGAACAAGAACAGGTCTTCAAACAGCGAATGCTGGCCGGTCCCACGGAAGGGGATAGCGTCTGTACCCTTCGGGCGAAAGACGCCTTCACGATTTTGCGTCAGGAGTTCGGGGTGCCCTACTCCCTTCCGGGGGTGTACGCTCTCCTGCATCGGCTGGGATTGTCCTGCCTGAAGCCACGACCGCAACATCGGAAAAACGATCCGAAGGCGATGGAGCAGTGGCTCCAACAAGCCCCCCTTTTGTCCAGCACATCCGAGACGACCCCCCCAAGAAAACCGTCGAAATCTGGTACCAGGACGAAGCCCGAATCGGCCAGCAAGGAACCTTGACGACGGTATGGGCGGAGACAGGATCGCGTCCCAGAGCATTGAAACAGACCGAATACGAATGGGTCTATGTCTTTGGAGCAGTCAACCCGCTAACGGGGAATTCCTC
>PMBP01000124.1 GCA_003152975.1 Phycisphaerales bacterium
TTGGACATCATCGCGGGTTTGTCGAGCAGGCCGGTGATGAGTATCATGCTCAGGATCGCGCAGAAGTCGCCGTCGCAGGCGGCCAGGAAACCGTCCTCGCGAAGCAGGGTCTGGGCCAGACACGGCACATCGCGGCCGCCGCGGATGACCAGATCGCCGAAGCAATTGACGCCGAAGGCGCAGGCCTTGTGCTGCTCGAGAATTTCGCGAATGGCCAGATAGACGCGTATGGCCTCGTGAAGGGCCTCGGGGCGGACATTGCCGAGCGTATAACGGCCTTGCCGCTGGGACCAGACCTGTCGGACCTGATCGTCGGTGAAGCGACCCATACGATTGCGGATCGCCTCGATCGGTTCGACAAGGATTCGCGTACCGAGCGAACGGGTCATCAGATGGCCGGCGGCGGGCGCGTTCCATGGGAAATTCTGCTCGCCGAAGACGACGATGTTGGCCGAAGCCAAAAAGCGTTTGACGGCCAGGGAACGGACGATCGATTCGCCGTGGCGGGCGTTGCGGGAGATATAGACCTCGACGCCGAGGGCACGGAGAAAATCGCGAGCCGACCACCGCCAGAAATCCGGCTCATCGTAGGCCATCAGCGGCCAAAAGATCACCGGAAGACTGCGTTCGATGAGGGCCTGTGGATGTGAGTTCCAGACCTCTGTAGGATAGGCTGGGATACTGACCGGCAGGATCGCATCAACATTGCCGGGAAGATCAAGAACCGAGCGGCTCCAGTGTTCCGGTGACTGGACGACGATGACCGGCAGAACCTTGGCGATAGGCGAGAGAGTCTGCCGGAGCTTATCGAGGTCGATGGTGGGCTTGCCTTGCTTAGCCAGAATTGGCTGAAGGCGGGCCCTGGGGACCCGCAGGAATTCCTGCGGCTGGCCGTGAAGAAACCGTTTTGCTTCCTGCACGCCGCTCATTTGGGGTGTCCTCAACTACATATTCTATACAGTCCCGCGAATAATTCGATTACCCTTGCTCGGCCTTGCATCGGGCGCGGAGAACCAGGTAGATATTGGCCAAAGCGACCAGCGACAGGACCAGGGCGCTGAAGCGGTGAATCTGGAAGAGCACTTCCTGCCCGTGGGTTCCGAAGATCGGGAACATGCTGGAAACGATGGAAAGGCAAACCGGCAGGAACAGGATGATCATGGCCCAGAAGGTAAGCTTCCAGCCGAGATCGCAATCGGACAAGATGCCTTTCCACTTAAAGGTGAACAATCGAACGACCCAGTTCCAGTCGGTACCGGAAAAACAACATTGCCAGGCCCAAGATGCCGCCAGAAACGCCACGCAGACGGCGAACACCGGGGCAAAGGTGGCGTGGATCATCAGAGCCCAGCCGGACAGCGGAACGCCCAAGAGAATCCGGGGACCGAACCCCGTCATAAACAGGACCAGAAAACAGGCCCCCGCGACGAGGAAGGCAAGCTTCTTGAGCCGGCCGATAGGGCCGAGTTTCTGTTCCAGCAGGACCAGCGTCAGCAGAAAGACAAACTTACGAAGAATCGCGCGAACGCTCAGAGTGCATTGGCGAGCGCTGGGGAACAGCAGAGAATGCAGGACGATCGCACCAAAGACGACGATGAATCCGACAACAGCAGCATTTCGAAACAGCGTATCCATAGATATTGTCCGCCTGATTATTCTTCTTCCGCGGCCGTATGGGAGAACCATCCCAGGGCCTTAAGCACAAACGCCAGAACCACCGCACCAACCACCGCACAGCAGAGGATCACCGTGATCTTCATATACGGACGGAACACGAACGAAAACGCGAACGCTTTTGCAAACATCGGCGAAATCGTCTGGAAACTGACCTGTTTACGCAATTGGACTTCATCGGGCTTGACGGGCGAATCGACCGTGACCGTCCCAAAGAAGAATGGCGATGTTGTCGAATGGCAATCGCGGCAATTTCCGTCGCGGCCCAGGGATTGGGCGGCGGGACGAACATCGTGGGCGATCGGCCAGGAGTAGGGGCCGGCGGCCGGGTCTTCCGTTTCGATAACCTGCTCGCCGGACAACTGATAGACCTTGCCCCCGGCCACATAAACGACCTCGGGTTTGGCGCCTTCCTTGGGTTCTTCAATCTGGGCCGAGAGGGCTGTCAACGCCGTCGCGATGGTTTCGGTACTCAGCGGAATCCAGTCGTTGACGCGCGGCTGTTCGGACTTGATCAGAGCGCCGATGGCTTCCTTGACGGCCTTGGGAGTCATGGGCGTAAATTTGCCATCCTTACAGGTTCCCCAGAAGGACGGCCACATCATTTTGTGCGGGGCGAGCTTGTCATCTTCGCCGCGAACGAAGACCGGCCACTGGACATGGGGCAGCTTCATGTTGACGGCATGTTTGCCGTGGAGGCCAAGTTTGTGAATCCGGGCCGTGCGGGCCAGGGTCGTACTTTCGGCGGGCATCGGACCGGAATGACAGGCGGTACAGGCCAGTTTGTTGAAGTGAACCGTCGGGATGCCGGCATGCAAAGGTCGCGGGGCGCCGAGACGACCGGCTTTCCGGGTGGCCTGAGCATCGGCCGTTTCATCACCGAGATGGCAACCGCGACAAGACAGAGTGGAGATGGAACCGATCCCCGCATTGGACTTGGATTGATCGCCGCGGGAGATCATATGGTTGGCGGCGTTACGGTGGCAATCGGCACAGGTTAGTCCGGCCGCCAGGTGAACATCCTGATCGCGGGTCCATTCCTTGTCGCCGGCGGTTTCCATGTCCTGTGTCGAATGGCAGAAATAGCAGCGATTGGCCGGCGGCTGACGAACGATATTGAAGGCCACCTTGTCCTCGGAATTGAAGCGGCCCTTGTCGTAGACACATTTGATTTTGCTTTCGGTCCAGGGATCGTAGAGGTCGTCGAGTTCAGATGCCGTTCCTTTGACAAGCCCCAAACCGCTGGAGACCGTGGCGATCCAACGATAATTCTGGCGGGCCGCCTGCAGGGCGGCATCGCTGGGGTTCTGATTGGAATCGGCATTGTGGCAGGCCAGGCAGTTGATCTCGAACTTGCCGGAGATTCCTCCGCGAAGGCCGGCGACCGGATCATCCGCGGACGCCTCGGCCTCGCCATAGGCGCCTCCGGGATAGTGCGAGCCAAAATACTGTAGGAACTGCCAGGCGGAAATGCCCAGTTCGGCGGGCGAATAGGTTCCGGCCCAGCGGCGATCGGAGATTGGAATCTGCGTTCGCGTCTCGGAATCGGCTAACACCCACGGCTCGCCGACCCGGCCGCCGGGAATTTTTCCGGATCCGGCATGAAAGTGCCAGCCGCCCGCGATGGCCTCATAGGTATGGCACTTGCCGCAGGTCTGCTTGAGCGAAACCGGGTTCATGCGGGTTTCGTCCACCTTGATCGCATCGCCCTTTTCGTCGAGCAACTCAATGACATGGACGGGGGTGGAACGATTGCCGTCGTTACCGTCGCCGAGTTTTTCCACAGCCGGTGCTTCGGCCACGGTTTCGGCGGCCAACGCCAGAACCGGCCATGCCGTCAACGCCAATCCGATGAAAAGAATGGGTACAGGTCTCAATGTCATGCCTCTCTGGTATCCAACCACACGAATCGTTTTAAGCCGATTGAACCGCGGATATTAGACAGAAAACTCCGGCCCGTGTAAAGGAAAAATCCGCTCGAACTCGGCCTTGCCGAGCCGATTGCCGGCCAACAACCATGGGGGACAAAAAAACCGGCGGATACCCGAAGATACCCGCCGGTACGGATCGGTCTTAGACCTTGAATTCTTCGGGCTTGAACTCGATCTTCTTACCGGCGGCGACGGCCTCGTTGACCTTGAGGACCATCGCGGCGGTCATATAGGCGACCTCGCCCGGGCAATTCAGCTTGGCGCTGCCGCGGACGGAATCGAAGAAGTTGACCAGATGCGGCTGATGATACGGCACATCCATCGTGATCGGGAGATCGTACTTAGCCGGCTGGACGGATTCGCGGACATCCGTTGCCGCTTCGCCTTCCTTTTTGGCCTTGGGAGCTGCGGCGATCTGCTTGATGTAGTTCTTCTTCACCCAAGGAGTCCACTTGTCTTCGGCAACCCAGCTTTCGCGATAAACTTCGCCGCGGGCGGAGGCCTCGGAGATCAGCAGCGTGCCCTCGTCGCCCATGAACTGCTCGTAGTACCCTTGGGCGCTGTTGGTGGTGATCGTCTGGTAGATGGCGCGGACAATGCCCTTGTCTGTCGGGAATTCGTAGATGGCAATGACATTGTCATACCACTCGTGGCCCTTCCAGTAATCCACGCCGCCGCTGGCCATGACCGAAAGCGGCTTGGACTCGTTGAGGAACCAACTGTAGATGTCGATCTGGTGCGAACCGAGATCGACGATGGGTCCGCCGCCCAAACCCTTGTACCAGCGCCAGTTGCGGAACTGCTTCATGTCCTTGAAGCCGTGCTTTTCGAGGATGGCCTGCGGGATTTCGGAACCGGTGGGGCTTGACTGATCCTCGCACGATGCCCGGCTGCGATTCCACTGGCCGTAGATGTGCGTGACCTGGTTGAGGAGATTGGCCTCTTTCATCAGCTTTTCGTAGCAGTGGATGTAGCGAGGGTTGCTGCGGCGCTGGTGGCCGATCTGCAGAAGCTTACCGGCTTCTCGGGCGGTGAGGACCATCTGCTTGGCCTTTTCGATGTCGTTGGACATCTCTTTTTCGCAATAGACATGCAGGCCCTTCTTGAGGGCGGCCATGGCGTGCTCGGCGTGCCAGAAATCGGGCGTGGCCACGATCACGGCGTCGAGTTTTTCCTTGTCGAGCATTTCCTTGTAGTCGGTG
>PMBP01000030.1 GCA_003152975.1 Phycisphaerales bacterium
CAGCCCCACTCCCCACCTTCGCCTGCTCGGCCCCCACAAACGCCGGATCGCCTTCGGCCGTTCCGCTATGCCCATACTCATCGGCCAGGTTCCCGTCGAACTTCCAGTATCCAACCAGGCCCTGGGTAACCGAAATGACCACTTCATCGCTGGCCGTGACGATCCCATCCGTCGCCGTCAGCCGAAACGCGTACCCGCCCTTCAGGGAGAACTCGACCATCGTGGACAACTCCGTCGGAGTGCCGATGACGGCCGCCGCCGGACCGCTGACCTGCTCCCACACCACCGACACACCCGACCATCCCGGCGAGATCTGTCCTTTCAGGGTGGCCTGGTTGCCGAGGTTCAAATTNNCCTGGTCGGCCCCCGCATCCACCCCGCTCCAATAGGCGACCTCTGTCATCGCCTTCTGGCTCAGGGCACAATCGTAAAATCGGATATCGTCGATTTGTCCGATCATACCGTTGCCGGCGCTCGTTCCAGCAAACGTATATGTATCGATGTTCAGCGTCGAACTTCGTGTTACGGCTTCCCGTATTCCATTGACATACAATCGGATATGGTCGGTGGTCGTCCCCCCTGCGATCAATTCCGCCGAGACATGAACCCACTGCCCGGTATTCACCGGTGTGCTGCCCCGGACATACCCGCCTCCGCCTACATCCAGATTCAGCTTTCCCTCGACGATTCCCAGTCTCCACAGCCACCCAGGGTTGGGAAATCCGGCATTAATGATAACGCTCTCGGTCTGGGTGGTTCGGATCCATGCCATAGTCGCCCGGGGTTTGTATCCCCCAAAACTGTAATCGGAAAGAAGCAACGAATCGTTCCCGTCCAGCGTCAGCGATTGGGTGCCGATCCCTTTCGGATGGTCTCCCGAAAAGATCGGATTCCCGCTGGGCTTGGCCACAATCTGTGCGATGTAGTCCCGGTAATTCCCGTCCAGCCGCCACCAGAGGATCGGCACCGGTTGAAATTCCTCGGCTGGCTCTGCCAGCCACTGCCTCAGGAAGATCATCAGGTCCTCGATCCCCACCGTCTCGTCGCCGGAATAGTCCGTCCAGTCACAGACCCCGCAGCCCCCGCGCAGCCACTGGCCCGCGAAAACGCTGAAGTCCGACAAATTGGTCGCCCCGTCCCCGTCAAAATCGGTCAGCATAAACTCATCGGCCCCCATATCCGTCCGGCCGTAGGCAATCCGCGGTTGCCCGTCGATATCCTCTCCGGCCGCTCCCGTTGTCCCATTGAGGCCCGCGTTGATGCACGGCGACCCTTGCGTCAAATGATAATCCCCGGGTACCCATGAATTCGGTGTCTCCGACGCGTCATAGCGGCCCATCCGGACAAACTGCGGATCGGCATCGAGGTTCCCCGTACCCGCATACCCGCCCTGGATATCCGAATATCCGACCGTAACCGCGCCGGATTGCAGATAAATCGAACGCGTGCATCCCCAGACGATGGAGTTTTCGACCTGGACGGCTCCCCCGGAAAGTTTGATTCCGTCTCCGATTCCAGTCGGACTGCCGGCCTGATAGATCTGCATCGCGATCGTACTGTGCTTTAGGATGGCGGTGGAACCGCTGGCAAATACCCCCGGCCAGTTCGTATTCTTCAGGGTCCCGTTTTCCGCTATCAGGCAGTTCTCGATGAGCACATTGCTCTGCGAATTCAGACTGATCCCGCAATACTGGCTGTTGCGAATCTCGCAATCCCGGATCACCCCCGTCATCGCGATCCCGTTGATCCCGTCCCAGCTATCTAAGAGCGTGCATCCCTGGATCAGCGGGGCTCCGTTATTAACCGCAACGCCATAGCCCCCGTTGCGTGCGATGATGCATCGTAAAATTTGGGGGCTGCTTTTGTTGATGGAAATAGCGTCGTAACTGCATCCGGTAACCGTAAACCCATCCAGGACCGTTGTCCCCTTTTCGCCGCTGACAAATTGGATCCCCGTGCTCTTTAACAGAATCGTGCAGTGTCCCGGCCCGTTGAGACTCCGCAGGACAATCGCCTTTCCGCCAAAGTTTAACCCGTTTGTCGGGATATATAGGCCGTCGGCCACACCGATGATCATCCTGTTTTGGGCGGCATTGATCGCCTTCTGAATCTCGTCAAACGGGTGTTCCGCTGAACCGTTGGCCAGCGGATCGCTCACCGCCGTATCATACGGCCCCGGGTCGTTGGGTGCGTCGTCATCGACATACAGATCGCACCCCTGCGGAACCGACTCCGCATCGTTCGGCAGCGAATGCCGTTGATACTCGGCGAAGTTTGTGTACCCGTCCCCGTCCAGATCCAGGTTCCGGTCGTCGATCGCCGCGTTCAAGCCGTGTGCTACTTCCCACCCGTCCGGCATCGTGTCCCCGTCGGAGTCGGTGTTGTTCGGCTTGGTACCCAACAGGAATTCCGTGTAGTTATCCACCCCGTCGCCGTCCAGATCGCCGCCTCGATCATCAACCAGCGGATCCAGCCCGTACTTGATCTCCCAGCCGTCACGCATCCCATCCCCGTCGCTGTCCGGATTCTTCGGGTTGGTTCCGTACCGGTCCACCTCGTCACCGTCCAAGACTCCATCTCCATCCATATCCGGATTTAAAGGATCCGTATGTGTTTCATACAGTTCCCGCCAATCCGAAAGACCGTCGGCATCCGTATCGGAGGAGGCCGCATTGAGGTCCTTGCCGGTCTTGGTAATCGGATTGTAGGGATCATAGTGGACCGCATCGCCGTCATATCCGATCTCGAACGCGTCATTCAATC
>PMBP01000373.1 GCA_003152975.1 Phycisphaerales bacterium
TGATTGAAATCGTAGGTCGAATAGCCGGGGGCATTGGACATCATGTGCGACGCCGAACAGGCGTTGGCGCCGACGAAAATCACGACGGTGTCTTCGGCAGAAAACTCGCTATCGGTGGCCGACAATTTGAATTCATAGGTTCCGGTTTCCGTGAGCTTGACGGTCGTTGACACGACATTGTCGGGGCTGATGGTGACGGCCGGGCCAGATACCTGGGTCCACACTACGGTCAACG
This sequence comes from Phycisphaerales bacterium, assembly GCA_003152975.1. Lineage (GTDB taxonomy): Bacteria > Planctomycetota > Phycisphaerae > Sedimentisphaerales > Anaerohalosphaeraceae > FEN-1350. Next base: position 236 of record PMBP01000373.1, read on the forward strand.
CGGCCGGAGGATTGGGCAGGCCGTCATCTTTGGCGGTTCCATTGAGGGCCACAGTCACCTCGCCCGAAACGCCGTTCATTCCCAGCCAGACGCCCTGATCGGCGCCGGCGCTGACCACAGGCACTCTGTTGTTGTTTACCTTGAAGGTCCACATAAGTCCGGGCAGGTTGGGTTCGACGGGCGGGGCGGAGTTGCGGTAGCCATCCACAACCCAATAGCAGACATCGCCTGCAGCCAGGGCCATATTGGCGGGAATCTCGATTGAACTGGTTTTGGCCGGATTATCGACGCGTCCGATCAGGGTCAGCACGCTCGTGTAATTCAAGCTGTTGGGTTCGGAGATATTCTTTCCGAAGTACACCTGGCAGACATTGACATTGTCGCGGTTGGTCCACGACAGCGTTTTCTGCGAGGTGGGCACATTGGCGGCATTCTGGGCCGGATCGGGAAGCATGGCGTACTTGCTGTGGATGAACTGATCGGGGGTCAGGGCGACATCGCTGAAACGGATGTCGTCGAGATTTCCGAAGATTTTATCGGCTTGGTTTCCGTTAAACCAACCGCGGCCAAAGGTCCAGGTTCCGGTGGCCAGAAGGGCATGGTTCTTGCCGGCCGTCAAGGCATGAGTTCCGGCGGCCTGAAATCCGTTTCCGTCCAGACTATCGGAATACATGCTGATCGTGTCGCCCTCGCCAACGATGGCGAAATTATACCATTGACCTGCAACCGGGACGAGGGTGGAATCCAGATGATACCGCTCACCGTCGGCCGTGGCAAAATCCATGCGAATCGCGCCGTTTTGATCGTTCTTCTGGATGTAGAGGGCGGCGCCGACATCAATGTTGACGCCGTTGTATTTGGCCCAGTCATCCCTTCCGATGAGGGTTTGCCAGCCAACAACATTATCGAGCTTGAAGGAAAACTCAATGGTCCAGACGCTGGGACTCCACGCCACAAGGCCGGCGTCAAAGCAATAGCCATCGCGATGGCCGTCGTGCCTGCTGCTGAGACCGATACCCGTCGGGGTGTCGCGGAGCGAGGAAAACAGGGGGCCATAGTAGCTGTCCCAGGCATACATGTGACGGCCGTTGCCGGAGAGATCCTTTGTGCCGATCTGGCCGGTCGTACCGTTGTTGTTCATGGGAACATCCGGCGTGCCGTCCTCGAAGTTATAATATAAGATCGTTGCCGCGTGCGCGCTCATGCAGAGAGCCAGAACAGAAATGAATACGAATGCCTTTTTCATCGTCCGTACCTCCAAAAATAGTGTTCAGAAATTGTATTGATTCACTCACGATTGAAGCATGACCCATTATACTGCGCCCCCCACCCCTTGCGTCAATCCCGTTGTGGAAATTTTCCGAGCTTCCGAGGGCTATGACAAAATGCCGCGATTGGGGGAAAAAAACCGGAACACTCCGCGCACCGAGTGTTCCGGCCCATCCATCGTTCTTAGAAGGCCTCACAAAAAAAGCATTTCTATCGTTGTAAGGTCTGGATTCTCGCTTTGTCGGGAATGACAAACGGGATACTGTGATTCTGTTGGAGTCTCTTAGCGTTTTCTGCGGAGCAGCAAACCGCCCAGCCCCAGCAGGGTCAGCGTTACCGGCTCGGGGACGAGAAACTCACCAACGCTCAACGCCGAATCCGAGATCCGCACTTCGTCAATGAAGCCGTACGCCCGGTCGCCGTGTCCGCCGGCATACAAGCCCCGGCCGACCGACCAGTCGCCGGCATTCCAGTCGCCGCCGTCGCCGGTGCCCATCGTCAGGGCGGTGTTGATGCTGCCGCTGAGGGTCATATCCGTCTGGGCCAGCAGTTGCCAGGCACCCTGGGCTGTCACATCTCTGAGATACAGGGACAGGGTTGAGCCGTCGCTGACACCCGCCATGCTGTACCAGGGCACGCCGTTACCATCCGGGTTGGTGGGGTAGTCAAACGAAGAAAATGCATTCGACGCCGAGATCGCCTCGTGCCAAATACCCGAAACATCGCAGAACTTGATGGCCAGGACATTGTCCGGCATGGCCTGGAAATACAGGGCCGCCAAATCCCCATTGATCGAAGCGGCACCGCGTGAATCACGGCCGACGATGGTCCGATAGCCGCCATTTTCAAGCTTGAATGACGCCTCAATGGTGAACGCAACCGGCTGAATGTTATTGATGCCATGCGCCGTATCGGTGAACATCGCTGGATAACCGCCGGTGTTCTTGACGCTGAAATTATTGGCATGGCCTCCAAATGTGGGGGCAGCCACACTGGAATTATAGGCGTACCCGGCCCAACCTTCGGCAAAGACCGACAAGCCATACCCATTNNGGCCGCTCCGTCATGCGAGACTGGCGCTCCCGCCGGGCCTTCCTCAAACTGCCAATACGCGACTGTTCCGGCATTTACGACCAGACCGACAGTCAGAAAAGAAATGATCACCCATGCCTTGTTCATCACAGATACCTCCAAATAATATCCACAATTCGCGCCGATACAAAAACGACAACCGTATTGCTCGGCCTTTTGTACACAATCTTGCGCGACAACCTATTGGATTTGACTTGGTTATTATAGGACATTCGCTACGATTTGTCAATCCCTGGTCCGGTTTTGTACAAAAACGCTAAAAAGACAGGATCTGAGCAGACATAACTCTTTGCCAGTAAAGGGGTTAGATGATCAGGACGACCCATGGAACGATCTCCAAAACGCCCGATACCGGACTTGGCATACTCCGGGTTTCACTCGGAGCTATTCGGATTCGGCCGCGTCGGGGCCGGAAAATGGATTCCCGCTTTGGCGGGANNGAACCACTGGACCTCGACGCGGCGGTTTTGATCTATATTGGTGCCGAGCGGCTCGCGCCAGCCGCAGCCGACGACTTCGATGCGGGAGAGATCGATCTTGTGGTCTTTGACCAACTGATCGCGAACGCTGTTGGCGCGGTCCTTGCTGAGCTGCACGGCCCTGAGGGCCATGCGCTGCAGGAGCCCGGAATCGCTGGAGGCCTGGAACTCGGCGACGCGGGAGTTGTCCACATGGCCGCGGAGAAGCAGGGTCGAACCGGGGCTGACTTGTATCATCTTGGCCAGGTAGGCCAGGTCTTCCACATTTTTCGTGTTGCCCATGTCGAGCTGGGCCGAATTGGGCTGATACAGGAACCGGACATTTCGAGACAGGACGGGGGTCTCGAGCTGGGTGGCGTCGGCGGTCCGCACGGGTTTGATCTGCGCGACTTCCGAGGCGAAGAGGCCGGCCTTCTGGATGGCCTTGAGGGAATCGATCGAAACGAAGCGCTCGTAGGCCACGGGCCGGGGTATGAATCCGGAACCGTAGGCCATGACGGATGACTCGTAGATGTAGGAAAAGCTTCCCGACGAATCGATCGAGCCGTCGAAGAAGGCGATATTTTCGGGGAGGTTGGCCAGATGCACCTTGGCCAACTCGTCATCCACATCGGCCTCCTTCCAACCGAAGGCCGCGGCAATCACCTTGCGGTGCGAGGCGGAGGAGGCGCGGACGCGGCTGTTGCCGTCGAGGATGCCTTCGACCAGGCCGCGGACGATGTCGGGTTTCTCGGTCGCAAAGCCCTTGTTTACGATCAGGATGTCGGCAACCATCAGGAGATTGCGGTTGGTCAGAAGCAGCCGGGCCTTGTTTTTGCTGTCGCGGACGACCTCGCCGGTCTTGGGCGTCCAGGTCATGCAGCCGTGGATGCGGGACCGGCCATCGAGGACATCGCGAAGGAAGAAATCGCCGGCACCGAAGGCGTCCACGCAGGCGATCAGGTTGACGCGTTCCGGATCGGGTTTGGCCGTCACTGATTCGAGGATGTTGACGCTGAGCCCGGCCTGCTGGACGAGGAATCGCAGGAGGAAGTCGGACTCGTTGAACTGCGAGAAGGCGATGGTCTTGCCCTTGAGATCGTTGATCTGCTTGATCGCCGACCGCACGACCAGACCGTCAGCGCCGCGGGAAAAGCCGATGAGTATGGGGACCACGGCCTGCAACTGGCTGCCATACAGCGGAAGGACATCGGCCGTGGTGACATTGGCGGCGATCTTGCCGGAGTTGAGCGTGGACCAGGAGTCCTCCTCCGAGATGACCAGCTTGACCTTGAAGCCGTGTTTCTTGAAGAAGTAGGATTCTTCGCCGGGTTCCAGTCCGTTGTTGGCGACGATCAGGCCGGCATAGCCGGGATATTCGGATATCTCGACGATGACGGTGTTGTCTTTCATCTGAAACGGCGCGGCCGCCTTGAGAGTGGGAACGGTCTGTTGCGGCTCGGCAATTTCCAGATTCGACCGTACCGACGAGGAATCGTCGGCCGCCAGAACCCATCCCGCACACAACACGATAAACAACCGAAACATCGTTTTCATCGGTTTACTCCCTATCTGTACCGGACCGGTGTCCGGAACCTGTCATGTTCACCCGCTTACTTTTTTAGCAACGCTTCCAGCTCCGCCTCGGCAGCCAGGGGTCGGGCCTTCTCGGTCAGATCCTCCAGCGGATTGTCGGTGGTGTCGGCCAACGAGGCGGCAAATGCCGATAGGGTGTCAACGCTCTTTCGCAAATCGGCGATTTCGGCAATGCCCTGGTTCAAACGCACCCGTTCCATATCGAGGGCCAGCTTCTCGCGAAGCCGCCCCAGTTCGAGAATATCGCTGCGTATGGATTCGGCGGTGGAGCCGATCTTGGCCAGGGCCCGGTCGTACTCGTCGGCCAGGGGCGTTCGGCTGGTGACAAATCGCTTTGACGCATCGAGCACGGCCATCGCCCGCGAACGCTCGAACCGCTGGCCGGCGAACTGGATCGGCCAAGACTGATCATCATCGCCCCGTTCGATCGCGACCTGCATCCGTTTCTGGATGTTGGCGGCGTCCGCGATGCTCTGCTTGAGTTTGTCGGCCCGCTCGCCGACGCTGATTCGCGACGCTTCGATCTGCTTGATGCGGGATTCTCTCTCGGCGATCTGTCGGACGATCTCGGAATCGGCGAAGGTCAGGTAACCGCCGGGATCCTGCGTGATCCGCTCGGGCGTCCAAGTCTGGGCGGGATCGGGGGCTTTCGCGACCGGGCGCGGAGGTCGGGACCGTTGGCATCCTGCAGAGAACAGGCAACAGACGATACCGATACACCCATAGACCCAGATTGGAAAGGACCGTTTCATGCCATGAACCGTC
>PMBP01000195.1 GCA_003152975.1 Phycisphaerales bacterium
AACCCCCGGGATAAACCCGGGGGCTTCCATGCTTCGCGGGAAAAACAAAGGGCGGGTTTGAAACCCGCCCGTACCGACACAAGCAAGACGGTTGTAATAGGGTTATGGCGTGATCAGGGCACGGCAGGAAAATTCCAGGGGGCCGCCGCCATGCTGCATCATCAGCACGAGCTGATTGGCGCCTTTTTTGAAGGTGACCGGCACGCGATGGTTGCCCTGCGGGTCATCCGCGGATTGATAGACCAGCCGGCCGTTGAGCCAGACCTTATCGCGGTTGTTGTCATTGGAACTGATGCCCAGAACGACGGAGGTATCCTGCTCCACTTCGACCTGGGCCCAGGCATAGGCCGTGACAAACCAGTTCTTGAACCAGGGGGTCAGATTGATCTGGCCGATTTCGGAGGTCAGAAGCGACCATTCGTAGCCCTGGTCTCCGATATGGACGGTCGGCTGGAATTGGCCGGGATCCAGGACCTGAGTTTCAAAGTCAATTTTTCGGGCTTCCTCATTCGGGAAAACACCCTCGTTTTTGAAGGGAATCGGGACCGGGCCCAGAACCAGCCAGCGGGTCATGAATTGACCGGGCTTGAGGCCCTTGTAGGTGACCTGGGCCAGATCGGGTTTGGTCTTGGATAGCGTTGTTTGGCCGGGAATGCCGGCGCCCAGATAGCTTGTCGAATTCGTGAGAAACCATTGTTCTCCCTGCTTAGTAAATTCCACGAACATATAGGGCGTGACGGTTCCTTTCAGCTTGAGCACGATCGGGACAATCGTTCCGTTTTTGGAATCAGCCGGGATGACGCCTCCGCTGTGATACTCAACCATGTAGAGGCCGTCTCTGGCCTGCGTCAAACCGATTTTCGCCGCCGTCATATCGTTTCCGAACAGGGCCTTGATGAAGGGGACCGAATTCCCAATCGTATCCAATTTGTCCAGATCGTGAACAATGAACGAAATCGCCGATAAGGCCGAATTCATCGGCGTGGAGGCGTCGTTGACGCGTTTGCCGGCCAGAATGGAGGCCACGCCCGCACTGTAGGCCTGTGCCAGGCGGAGTTGATCGGGATCGGCCAGTCCCCGCAACCCAAGTGGGACATCCTGCATCGTAGCGCCATCCTGATCGGGCCACAGGAACGAAACCTGCTGCATCGCGGCCAATTGACCTTGCTTATAATCCCGGAAAGTCAGGGCGATACGATCTTCGACTTTGTCGATCGTGACATAATTCGGATAGGCCGACAAGAGGATCGCTGATTTGGGCAAAATGATCTTGGTGTATTGCAAAAAGATCTGTTGCGGGCCGCTTGCAAAATTGATGGTCCAGACCGGTCCTTTGGAGGCCCAATACGCACGATTGTAGTTTTTGCTGGAGAGAATAAAACCGGCTTTCTGGTTGGGCTGGATCGGGCGTAGAAAGTGGAGGGTATNNACATCGGATATGGTCTCATAGGTTAATTCGTTCCCGTCCAGATCATAGACCTTGAGATTGTCCAGGGTCGTCATAGGACCAATCGTAAGCACATCGAGCTTCTCCGGGGTTTGATTGGTCCATTCATTCAGACTTGAGTATCGCCAAAGATTGAATTCATCCAGACTCTGGACGGCCACATGGACAGTTTCCACGGGACGAAGGCCGGCGAGCTTTTCCTCTTCCACCCAGCGGTACATCTGAATGACTTCCTGTACGAGGGGATCGTTGACGGCGACGAGGGGTTCTTGGCCGTCGGAGAGGATGCTTTTCTGGCCGGCATTGACGACTCGCTGGCCCTGCGGGGTTTGGGTTTTGACCGTGCCCCGCTGGACCACCACTTCCGTTTTCGACTCGGCCAGCGCAATCGCACCCAGCGAGAGTATCAGCGCACAACATATTGTGTTTCTCATTGGAAGACTCCTGAGTTGTTATTGGACATGAACGGTAAATTCGGTTCCCAATGCCTCCGCCCGGCCGTGCGGAGTCGTGACAAAGAACGGCCCGTGGGGACTTTCCAGCGCGGCATCGAGGCAACCACTGGCCAGATACAGCTCCGTCGTCTCACCGACCGTTTTCAAAACCAGCATGCTGTTTTCAGACAGCGTAACTGTCGTGTTTTCGCCCACCGCGAAAGTCGCTTTGGCGTTCGGCGCCGACACCAGTTCGTCCCCGACATACATCGTTGAGTCGGTTGCCAGCGGCAGCCAGGTCGTTGTCCCCGGATGACGGACCAGCACGGTTCCTTGGACAGACTGAACCGAGTAGGCGGTTGGGGCTGCGTCGATCGAAGCCACGGGCGCATATCGCCCCGCGGTAAAAGCCAGCCCGAGGGCTGCCATCAGCAGAATGCCGGCGGCGATTTTCGTAAATGTCCCCCTTGCCCAAACAAGAGCGGGCGTTGCCGCAGGTTTTGTATTCGCAATCCGGGTACGGATGGATTGCGTGATCTCGCTGGAGGGACCGGGAAGCGTAAAACATTCGCTGATGACCGTTTCCATCGTGCAATGCGTTTGATAGGCCTGTCGGCAATCGGCGCAGGATTCGATATGCGTTTCCAATTGCCGTTTCTGCTGCGCCGTCATCGTTCCGTCAATCATCGCATCGAATATCGGTTGAAATGGTTTGCAGCTCATCTTTGGACCTCCTCAAGAATCGGAGCCAATTCCTTGCGTAGCGTGTTATAGGCGCGATGCAGCCATACCCGTACCGTGATTTGTTTTTTCTCGAGCTGGTCGGCAATCTGCTCGACGGACAAACCGCCGACAAATCGCATCAGGATGACCGTTCGGAATTTTTCCGGGAGATTGCCGATGGCCCCGTGGACAAAGCTCACCTGCTCGCCGCTGAGGCCGGGATTGGTCGTGGCGGCGAAAAACAGCATGCGGGCCGGTTCGAGCGATTCGATCTTTTGATGCTGAAGGCGGCGGCGAAAATGCGTGATCCGTTCCTGCTGGACGATCTTCATCAGCCAGCCGGCGAAACGCTTGCGATCGCGAAGGCCGGCCAGATGGCCGTACGCCCGCACAAAACTGTCCTGTGCGATATCCTCGGCCGCGGCGGGGTCGTGCTCCCGGCCCAGCGCCGTCGCCACCGCCAGCCGCCAGTACTTCCTGACGAGCATCTCATATAGCTCGGCCCGCCCGGCCAGTACCTGGGCAATGATCTGCTCGTCGCTCAATTGGGATTGATCAAGTTCCATGCTCTCTCTTCACAAAGTCATTTAATCACTCTACCAGAACGAATGGAGGACGCGAAAATAAGTTTCACGAAACATGTCAGATTTCGGAGTAAAGACCTGTGTCAGCACATAAGTCTATACAAGACAACAATTTAGAGCGGCGATCAAAAGACGACCCTATAAAAATAATGGATTCCGGCATTTTCGCGGAAATGACAAAAAGGGCACACGCCGTGTGCCCTACCGCGATCCGCCTCGGCGGACAGCGGCCCTGGCATCCACCTCGCTGGCACTCGGTGCCACACGGCTGGTTAGTAAACTTCGTAATCTATTGCCAGAAAAGGACTTATGTATTTACATCAGGCACTCTCTTTGTCTTTGACAAATTCAAACAGTTGTTTTATACTGCTGTATGAAACAGTTGTTTGAATAAGGGAAACCAATGGAAGCAATCAGCCAAACCCAACCTATCAAGATGTCTGAAAAGAGCGAGAATTCCCAAACGCGGCTTCTGGACGCGGCGGAGGTCTTGTTTGCCGAGAAGGGCTTTGAACGGACGACGGTACGGGATATTACGACGGCGGCACACTGCAATGTGGCGTCGATCAATTACCACTTCAAGAACAAGGACAACCTCTATAAGGAGGTCTATGTCCGGCGGGTACGGCAGCTTCGGCAGATCCGCTTTACGGCGATTGACGGAGTGATGTCCCGCGGCCGGGAGGCGCGTTTGGAGGAGCTGATTGGGACCTATGCCCGGAGTTTTCTGGAGCCGCTGGTTGACACGCAATCGGGACAGGCCGTCATGATGCTGATGACGCGAGAAATGAACGAGCCGCGGCTATCAAAAGAGATCTTTTTCGAGGAGATGATCCGGCCGGTACAGGAACGGCTGGAAGCGGCGATCGTGGGCCTGTGTCCGGAGGTTGACGCCGGATCGGTGATCTCGTCGATTCAGGCCATTGTGGGCCAACTGTTGCATTATATCCGGATGCGGGAGCTGCACCAGGCCAATCCTCAACTGCCGGTGCCGCCGGAGACGGAGGCGATGGTCGAGCACCTTGTGCGATTCTCGGCGGCGGGGATCCGGGCGTTTACGGGAAAGGGGCCGGGGGTATGAAGTTCCACTATTGATTGTCCGGGTCGAGGCCGCCGCCGAGGGCCTTGTAGAGGGCGATCAGGTCCGTGGCGATGGCCTGGTTGCTCTGCGCGAGCGCATCCTGAGAGCCCAGCAGCGACTGCTGCGCGACGAGCACGCTGAGGAAGTCGGTGTTGCCCTGCGTATAGAGTTGCGTGGCCAGGTCCACCGCCTTGCTGTTGGCTTTGACGGCCTGATCGAGCAACTGCCGGTGCTGCTGCTCCAGCGCGAACGCGACCAGCGAGCTCTCCACGTCCTGCAGCGCGGTCAGGACGGTCTTCTGGTAAGCCAGCAGCGCCTG
>PMBP01000332.1 GCA_003152975.1 Phycisphaerales bacterium
GAGGGACGCGCTCCGTCGCGTCCGAATCTACGGCCCCGATCCCGATATACAACATCGGGAGTCGAACAAAGTGAGCGGAGCGGAGCCCTCCAATTTGGATTTCGGCCGACCTTATCGCCGCGCGTCCAATCCCTGCCATTGATGCTTCCAGGGTTCCGGCCCGTTACTTTCGACGACGAGAAAATCGCCTTCTCGCCAACACTTCAACGGCTTGTTATTCTCATCATTTAAATAGCGGGCCGGCAGGATTCCCGACTTGACCAGCGTTTCCAGCGAGTCGGCCAACTCGCCGTACGCGAGGCGATACGCATAAATCGCCCGCCCAATGCCGAGCCGAATAAAATGCGCCTCGTGATGGGTTTTGACATCGCGCCGGGCTTCCGGCGGCAAATTCAATAACCGTAGCAACTCGACCGCCAGCGGCCTGACCTGTGCCGAGTCGGCCGGGGCGCGAAAGGAGATTGTGTGGCTGCCTTTGGTCAGTGGAATCGTACCGAGCATGAAGTCCGCTTCAGTATCTTCCGCCGCGCGGAAATCGGCGGAGAGAATTTTCTTTGAGTCGATTTCGATGTCGTAAAGTCCAAATCCCGGCCCATTGGCCGCGGTCAGCCGGACCGCGAAGCGTCCATCCTGCTCGACCGAAAACGGCAGCGTCAGAGTCGCACCGGCGGTTTTATTCGGCCATAGCAGCACTGGCCGAGCGCCGAAAAAGCCCGTGGTATCCACGATCAGCTTAGCGTCGCTGCCGGTCATCTTCGCCTGTCGAAATGTTTTCACCAGATGATTCTGAATCCACGGTACTCGCCGTTGTGGCCAGGCGGGCATCGGCTCAAAGGCCTTGGGCTGGCCCTCTTGGTACCAGTACGCCACGCTGCTGTAGAAATCGGCCCGCTCCAGGAAAAATCCCCCGGTGTCCTCGGCCGTGTTGCCCTTGTGCTCGATCGTCGCCTTCAGCGACTTTGTGAAGAAAATCGGATCCGGCAGGTGCCACCGGTAACACACGCCGCTGTCCCCGGCGCTGTCGCCTTGCCACCGCGGATTGCCGAACCAATGGCTCGTTCGCGGCCGAAAACCCCAGGCGTCGTTGAAATAATCCTCACTGCCGGTCCCCTGCAAGCTTGGCACTTCCTCGCCGTCGATGTAGAAAAAGTCGTCGCCCTCGCCGAACCATCCGTCCATCGACGAAGTGATCGATTCGACCGTGCCGACATAGAAGCCCTTCCCGGCCAGATCCGCAAACAGGTAATCGCGTCCCGCCACCGCCGGATATTCCTGCCGATACCGAGCGTAAAAGTACGGAATCGACTCCGGCAGCGTATCCATCTGCGTGTAATCGACCTGCCAATACAATCCCGTCCCGCGGTCCGGATTATCGTTGGTGATCACGATCCTGGCCGACTTGCGGAACGGCATCCGCCAGTAACAAGTCAGCGCCCCCGTCGGCGAAACCTGCACCGGTACACTCTCGACGACGGCCGGCTTGCCCTGTCCGACGGCGAAGAAATCCCCCAGCGGCGCCTCCACGCCCGGTTCCTTGCTGCCATCCCAGTAGATCCGCAGGCACAGCGTATTGAGCTCGCTAACCCAGCCCGAATGGCTCGTGAACCACATATGCGTGATCACGCCCGGCCCCTCGAATACCGGCATCTCCACGGACTTGCCCGGCTGCAGCCAGGTCATGTCCAGATTCTCTGTGTGCCAGTCCGGCTGCTCATTGCTCGACACCCGCCGGTTGCGTCCGGCCGGGCCGATCGTCATCGGGTTGAGCCAGTCGATCACCGCCTTTGAATCAGACTTGGCTTCCGCAGATCCATACTCGATCCAGATCGCATCGTTCATGTATGCCTTGGCATACTCGTATGTCATCTTCCCTTCGCTAACAGTGCCCCCGGAATTCCGGAACAACAGGACCCCGCCGCCCGGCTGATCCGAATCATCCTCGAATCCGACCAGGATCAAACTGTGCCCGTCGCGGACGCCCTCCGGCGGCGCCATGACCAGCACGCCGTCTTTCCATCGTTCGGCCTTCGGCCAGCGAAATCCCCCGCACACCGGCCAACCTTTGCACATCGTCCGCTTGATCTCCAAAAGCTGCTCGCCCGTCAGTCCGGTCGTCACATCCCACGGCTTGATCCAGTGCATCCGCAGACCGGTCTCCAGATTCTGCTTGGCATGCTGAATCGCTTCCTCGCTGGGTTTGAGCTTGGGGTCGAATGCGGCCTGATATGCCAGATCCGCCTCGGGACAGACTCGGTAGGTCTCGTATCCCTTCCACAGGTCGGAAAAAAAGCTGCCGTCGTTGGGCTGATGGGTCGCCTCGTTGGCCGCCCAGTTGAGGAACTCCACGCTCAGCCGGACCTTGGCCCGCTTCTGGCCGGACATTGCGTACTCCAGCGCCTCGGTCACGGCGAACACCGAACAGGTCCCCCGTCCGCCTTGCGGCCGGATCTCCAGCCCCCAATTCTTAAACACCGGCCGCAGATCCGCTGAGCTTTGCGGGACCCCGATATCGGCATTCTCCGCCGCCCCGGCCCAAAGGCCAAATCCCGTGACCATCAGGACCGCCAATCCCAGAGGCCGCCAACGCATGTTCATTCCTCGATGCTTCGTACAACCAGTCTGCATACGGATTTCTCCTGTGATGGGTGACAAGAAACCGGAACGATACGCCCCAATAGGATATCGCGGATAACATCTCTCTGCAAGAAGATTCAATTCCGGCAAAACCGGGAACATTTCCATAGCAATGTGCTTGACAGTATCGGTCGAACGGAGTAGGGTTACTTTATGATCAGATCAACCGAATCGATTTCCTGGGACAGCGACCATGAGATATTTTACTTTTCGACTATGGATCGAATTTAATAGCGAGGATCCAGTCAAAGCAAGTCGTGCTGAAAAGACTTGGGAAAGAAATCGAAAAGCGTATTGGGATTACATTGAACGAATAAGACCGTTACTACCATCGAAAACACGAGATTTTTTCCCGCGAATTAGTTTTCATGACGGCTGGATACAAATGTTTCATTCATATGTGCAGATTATATTCATCACTCGAAAACTTCAACGAATGTACGAAATTGTGTATCGATTACAGTTTGGCATCCCGAATATCCCTATGTGTACACCTTGTTATATAAGCAAGTACGCAGATTCGAGATGAAATACCCCGATAACAATCCGTCGGAGGATGGGATCGAATCGTTTGGAAATTGGGGTTACGATGAAATATCCAGCTTGGAAAATAAATGGATACGACATGAAATTCTTACGGATGAAGGTTCAACAATTCTTCTGGAATTTCGAGGATTTACATACAAGAGAGCTAAATCGTGGTGAAGCCGGAGAATGCCGGGGGCGCGGCTCCAACTTCTGAATTCATAACAGGAAACTGTTTCTATATTAGGGAAGGGACCCGATCATGATCGCCCGACATTACACCGCGGGAATCGGTCTATGCCTGCTAATCGTATCGGCTCTGCTTTCGGCAACCGTCCGCGCTGAAACTCCCCTCTATCTGGACACGGCCCAGCCGGTGGAGGCCCGCGTCAAGGACCTGATCTCGCGGCTGACGCTTGAGGAAAAGGCCATCCTCCTCAACCATCGCGGCCCGGACATCGAGCGGTTCGGCATCAAGTCCGACAAGTGGAACCAGTGTTTCCACGGCGTCTGGTGGACCGAGCCCACAACCATGTTCCCCGTCTCGATCGCCATGGCCGCCACCTGGGATCCCGCGCTGATCCGCCAGGTCGCCGACACCATTTCTGACGAGGCCCGCGGCATCTACAACGGCTGGCACCAGGACCCCGGCTTCAAGGGTGAAAAGAAAGGGCTGATCTACCGTGCCCCGGTCATCAACATCAGCCGCAA
>PMBP01000364.1 GCA_003152975.1 Phycisphaerales bacterium
GCTGATGCGGTGCCGCCGATGGCCTCGGTTCCGATTCATTGGAGCCAACTCCTGAAACGGTGCGGCGATGACGAAGGTCTGGCGGTAGAACTGGTCGGATTGTTTTTCGTCGATAACCCCAAACACCTGCAGGCCCTGACCACAGCTGTCGAACAGATGGCAGCCGAGAAGGTTCGCGGCAACTCCCACACGCTGAAGGGATCGGCCGCGGCGATTGGAGCCATCGATCTATCGAAGGCCTGCCTGGAACTGGAGCAGGCGGCCAAAACGGGAAGGATGGATGACGCCCCGGCCTTGCTGGAAACGGTTCAGAAAGAATACGATCGGCTGGAAAGATTTGCGCAAGACCCGGAGTGGGTCCGGCTGGCCCGCCAGGCCGGTCCGAAAACAACGGTGGCATAAAAACGGTGGCATACAATACTCGGAGACCCGGCCATGAATCCGGATTTGGAAAAACCCGTTGACATCCTGATCATCGAAGACGAGCTGGTCAACAGTCGGCTCCTGCAGGGGTTGTTGAAGAAGTCCACGCTGTCCATCGGGCAGATGCGTGCGGTGGTCTCCCTGCAAGAGGCGTTTGCCGCTCTGGCCGAAAGCCCCGTGGATGCGGTTTTGCTGGATCTGAATGTGACCGACAGCCAGGGCCTGGATACCCTCATCTGCCTCGGAGGAAAATGCCCCGATGTGGCGATCGTCGTGATCACCGGCGAGTACGGCGAGGAGATTGGCCTGCAAACCCTGGCCGCTGGCGCCCAGGAATACCTGGTCAAAGGCAAATACGATCTCTACACCCTGACGCGGTCGATTCGATATGCGATCGAACGCAAACGCGCCGAATGTTCGCAGCACAAACTCCTCAAGGAACTCGAAAGCGTCAATAAGGAACTGACGGATTTCGCCTACATGGTCTCCCATGACCTCAAGGCCCCGCTCCGCGGGATCCACACCCTGGCCGAATGGATCTCCGAAGATTGCGCCGACAAGCTCGGACCCGAGGGAAAGGAACACCTCGAACTGCTGGGGCAGCGCGTCACCCGCATGCATTGCCTCATCGAGGGCGTCCTGCAGTATTCCCGCATCGGCCGGGTCCGGGAAGAGCCCGTCGAGGTGGACCTGAGCCACACCGTGCGAGAGGTCATCGAGATGATTGCGCCTCCCCCCTCGATCCGGATCCGCGTCGAAAACGAATTGCCGGCCCTGATGGCCGAACCCACGCGGATTCAGCAGGTCTTCCAGAACCTCATCGGCAATGCCGTCAAGTATATGGATAAACCGCAGGGAGAAATTCGACTTCGCTGTGAAGCGCGGGGGGAGGTCTGGAAATTCTGCGTGGAGGACAACGGCCCCGGAATCGAGGCCAAGGACTTTGAGCGGGTCTTCCAGATGTTCCAGACCGCCGGCAATCGCAAACACGCCGAGAGCACCGGCATCGGGTTGACCATCGTCAAGAAAATCATCGAAATGTACGGCGGCCGGATTTGGGTGGAATCGACCGTCGGCCAGGGCAGCCGGTTTAATTTTGAACTCCCGTGCCAGCCGGCGCTGTGTCCGGCCCCCGCGGCGGCCGAGATCGCATCATGAACAAAGTCGAACTGAATATCCTGCTGGTGGATGACGACCCGCTGACCGGCCGATTCGTCCAGCATGTCCTGCACCAGGCCTCCGACCAGTTTGAGTTTGTGCTGCGGTCGGCCCTGAGTTTGGCGCAGACCCGCTCGGCGCTGCAGGAATGCGCCCCGGACCTGATTCTGCTGGATCTGGGCCTCTCCGACAGCAGCGGGCTGGATACCGTTCGCCAGACCGCCGCCCTGTGCCCCGAGATTCCGATCGTCGTGCTGACCGGAACCAGTGATGAGGAATTGGGCATCCAGGCCATCCATGAGGGAGCCGAAGACTACATCGTCAAGGTCAATCTGTCCAAGAACCTCGCCGTGCGGACCCTGTGCTACGCCATCGAGCGAAAGAAAATGAAACTGCGGCTGCTCCAGGCGCAGGATGAACTGGAAAACCGGGTACAGAAACGCACTTTAGAGCTGGCCACCACCAACTTCAAGCTCAAACAGGAAATCGCCGAGCGGATTAACGCCGAGGGGCAACTCGAACAACTCAACCGCGACTTGCAGGGGATGGTCGAGCGGCTGACCCTGAGCAATCTGGAGCTGCAGGACTTCGCCCATGCCGTCTCGCACGACCTCAAATCGCCGGTCCGCGCGATCGGGACTCTGGCCGGGTGGCTGCGGACCGATTACGCCGATCGCTTCGACGAAGAGGGGCGGGAAAAAGTCCAGATCCTGGCCCACCGCGCCGACCACCTCAACCGGATGATCGACGGCATCCTGCAGTACTGCGGGATCGGGCGGCTGGAGGAATCCTTCCAGCCCGTCAATCTCGCCGACAAGATCCCCCAGATCTGGGACGGCCTGGAGCCCCCGGACCGTATCCGCCTGGATGTGGAAACGCCTCTTCCGACCCTGGTCTGCGAAGAGGGCCGGATCTCCCAGGTCTTTCGCAACCTGCTGCAAAACGCCGTTCAGTACAACGATAAGCCGCAGGGGCTGGTGCGGGTCGGCTGCCAGGATCGCCAAACCGAATGGCTCTTCTATGTGGCCGACAATGGGGTCGGCATTGACTCTCGCGACACGACCCGGATTTTCGAACTTTTCGAGACCCTGACTTCGCTGGACGAAAAGAAAGGCCTGGGGCTGGGCCTGTGCCTGGTCCGCAGGGTGGTCGAACGCTACGGGGGTAAAATCTGGGTCGAAAGCGTCGTGGGACAATCGACCCTATTCTGGTTTTCGATATCGAAATCATTGCCTTTAAACGAAAGGGGATTGCATCATGCGGGGGACCAAACCCATTCTGCTTGTGGAAGATGATCGCGTTGACGCCATGACCGTGCGCCGGGCGATGAAAGATCTGCAGATCGCCAGCGCCGTCGAGCATCGCGAAAATGGCGAAGAGGCGATGGGCTACCTCCAGGATGCCCGCCAGCCGAGGCCCTGCATCATTCTTTTGGATCTGAACATGCCCCGGATGAACGGCCTGGAATTTCTCGCGGTTGTCAAGAAGGATCCCGAACTGTGCCGGATTCCCGTCGTGGTCCTGACAACCTCGCGGGAAGAACGCGACAAGATCGAATCGTTCCAGCTCAGCGTGGCCGGGTACATGGTCAAACCGGTGGACTACCAGCAGTTCGTCGAGGTCGTCCGAACCCTCGACCTGTACTGGACCGCCAGCGAATTGCCCAACGGAGAACCCCTGCATGTCCCGACCTGCATACAGAGTCTTGTTTCTTGAGGACGATCCGGTGGACCGGATGGCCTTCGACCGGCAGATCCGGAAGGATTCGCTGCCATGGGAAGTGTCGTCCTGCGCGACCATCGCCGACTCCCGACGATCTCTGTCGGACGCCCCGTTCGATGCGATGGTCCTGGACTACCGGCTGACCGACGGCACCGCGTTCGATCTGGCCGACTGGATCCCGGACTGTCCGGCGGTGCTCGTCACCGGCGCCGGCGATGAAGACATCGCCGTCCGCGCCCTCAAGTCCGGTTTCCGCGACTACATCGTCAAGGACAGCCGTCGGAACTACCTCAAAATCCTGCCTTCGGTGGTCTCGAATACGATCGAAAACCACCGCATCGCCTTGGCTCTGAAGCTCACACACCGCCAGAACGAGCAGATTCTCGCCTCGATTCCGCTGATCCTGATCGGGCTGGACCCCCAGTGCCGAATCACCCACTGGAATGGCTCGGCCGAAAAGAGCTTCGGGCTTTCGCGGTCCGCCGCCCTCGGCCGGGGCCTGTTCGAGTGTAACCTGTCCTGGGATCGGTCCCGCGTTAAATCCTGGCTCGGCGTCCCTCTCGATGCCGCTGTCACCGATGACCTCTATGACCTCCCGCTCGACCGACCCGACGGGACCGTCGGCTTTCTGCATCTGTGCCGCAGCCGGTTCTCCGTGGACGCGCCGGAACCCGGAGGATTCCTGCTGCTGGGCGAGGATACCACCGAACGAAAATGGATCGATAACCGGCTCCGCGAGGTAGACAAGTACCGCTCCTTGGCGCAACTGGCCGCCGGGATTGCCCACGAGGTCAAGTCCCCCGCCCAATACATCCTCAACAATCTGGCGTTTCTGGAGGAATCGTTCCGCGGAATGGGGCAGATCCCGGTCCCGACATCCCAGCCCTCGTCACCCTCGCCGTCCCCGGATTCCCCCTGCGACCCGACGGATAAGTCCGACGACGCATCTTCAGAATCGATGCAGATCCTCCAGGCCATCCGACAAAGCGAACAGGGATTGTTTGGAATTCTTCGCCTCGTGGACGCGATGAAGGAATTTTCCCATCCCGGCTCGGAAGAGAANNATGAAGGAATTTTCCCATCCCGGCTCCGGCCGGAAAGAGCCGGTGTCGATCTCGCTGGTGGTTGAAGGCGCCGCGACCATCTTTCGCAGCATCGGCAAGGGCATTGCCCAGATCATTCTGGAGATCGACCCCGATCTTCCGCCCGTGTCCTGCGACCGGGGAGCCATCGGACAGGTGATCCTCAATCTCCTGGTCAATGCGGCCGATGCCGTGGAACTGCAAAATCCCGGCCGTGCGGATCCGGGCCGAATTACCCTGCGAACCGCCCGCTCCGACGACGCCCTGGTGATCGAGGTCCGGGACAATGGCGGCGGGATTCCCGCTTCCATCCGGCCCCGCATCTTCGAGCCGTTCTTCACCACCAAGGAACCCGGCAAGGGATCGGGAATG
>PMBP01000370.1 GCA_003152975.1 Phycisphaerales bacterium
GCCTGGATTTCCCCCTGGCTGGCGGTCGCGATGATTCCGATCGGGTTTTGGGGCACTGGCGGCCTGCTCCAGAAACTGGCGACCAATCATGCATCCAGCGAACGGGTCACTTTCGGTTTTTTGCTGGGGTTTATTCCGGCGGCCGTGCTGATCCCGATGTTTCAATCCTTCCAGTGGGACCTTTCGGGGGAGAACTGGATGTGGCTGCTTTTGCTGGGATTTACCTACGGCTTGGGCAATCTCACTTTGATCATCGCCTACGGCTCCGGCGGTCGGGCCTCGATTGTCACGCCGATGACCAGTTTGTACTCGCTGGTCACGATTCCATTGGCGGTGGCTTGGCTCCATGAGCGGATTACCCCGCGCGAAGGGATTGGCGTGTCGATTGCCGTATGCGCTGTGATCGCCCTGGGGTGGGAACATGCCATTGTGACCATCGAGCCCGGGACAGAAGGCCGGGATGAACAACGCAAGAAAGGATAAACAGGATGGGGACATTTCGAATTGAGGTTTTAACGGGTAAGGAAGTTGGAATTATTCATGATGCGTCGTTGAAGATCCTCGCTGAGACGGGAGTCAAGGTCCATCACGACGAGATCCTCAAGCAACTGGGCCATGCGGGTGCCAAGGTCGATCGCGACACGAAGATCGCAAGGATGCCGGAGCGGTTGGTCATGGACAGCGTCGCCCGCGCGGGCAAGCAGTACACTCTGTTCGGCCGAGATGGCACGCGGCAGGCGAGATTCGGTTTCGGCGAGCCATCGCTGATGTCCAGCCCCGGTCAGTACCGCTGGATCGACACCGACAGCGGCCTGAGGCGGGCCGCACGGGTCAGCGATGTCGGCGAGGCAATCCGCCTGGGCGATGCCCTAGAGCATATCGGCGTGGTCGGCTCGATAGCCCAGCCGGAGGAGATCGACGAGGCCTGGCGCGATGTGTACCTGACGGGCGAACTGATCAAGGGTACGACCAAGCCGACACGGCGATGGGTCAAGAACGGCCAGAATGCCGAATACATCCTGGAGATGTACCGGACCGCCGCCGGCGGCGCCGAGGCGCTGCGAAAACGGCCGATGGTCGAGGCGTTCCTGGAGCCGATCAGCCCGCTGCAATTGCCGGGGCACGGATTGGAGATCCTGCGATTGTTCGCGCAGGCCGGCCAGCCGGTCAGTGTCGGCCCGATGGCGATGACCGGAGGCACGGCGCCGGCGACGCTGGCCGGGACGCTGGCGCAGGAGAATGCCGAGATCCTGGTGGGGGTGGTGGTCACCCAGACGATCGCGCCGGGCACGGCGATGATGTTCGGCGGGATTCCGCATATCATGGACCCGCGTACGGGAATATGCTCGTTCGGTTCGCCCGAGCAGGCGCTGATGGGTTCGGCAATGGTGCAGGTGGCACGGCATTACGGATTTCCCTGCTACATCAATGTCGGCCTCACCGACTCCAAGCTTCTCGACGCGCAGGCGGGAATCGAAAAGGGCGCCAGCCTGCTGATGGGCCTGCTGGCCGGCGCCGATACCTTCGGCCATGCCGGAATCTGCGGGACCGATCACGCCGGCAGTTTGGCGTGGCTGATGCTGGATAACGAACTGATGGCCTACGCCAAGCGAATTGCCCGGGGGATCGGCGTCAGCCGTGAGGCGACGGCAACGGAGGTCGTCGCGGCGGTGGGACCGGCGGGGAATTTTCTTGAGCAGGAACACACGGCGCTGCATTTTCGAAGCGAACTGTTTTTGCCGGGCGCGGCCTGGACGCGGCAGAGCTGGGATGGCTGGGAATCGCAGGGCCGATCATCGATGGGGGAGCGGCTCGTCACCGAGGTCAAACGGATTCTCGCGACGCACACGCCGGCGGTCGCGGATGAAAAGCTGGCGCGCGAGCTGGATCGAATCGTGAAAACGGCAAGGGAATCTCTCGGATAACTAGAATCAGGCGTGGTTGCAGGCAATCATCGACCGATATCAGAGTGAATCGATAACAAGAGGATATCTGGGGCGATGGTGGTCCTATCCATCACCCTCTTCCTCACTTGCCATTCCTTCATGAAAGGGAGTTTAGAACTTTCAAATCCAAGCGTTTTTTTGCACGAATCCTTGACACCAAAATGTCTCCACAGGCACCAAGTTTGCCAAATCGAGTCCGAAAATATGTGGCCTTATTGCTGAAAGAGGCCCTCTGCAAAGAAATTTTTTGCGGTTAAAGTCTTCAATGAACGACAGGCCTGCATTTTCAAGATGACTTCCCGTTCGCCAATGCTAAGATGGCTGTATCCCATGGTCCGGCTCCAATAGTCGTTTTGATCGTTCCAATCCAAACGCTATCGGATTCCCGTGACCGTGGGAATTTTATTCTGGTTGGATTCCTCTCTTGCCGGTATCCTCGAAATCCAGGTCGCGGAGGATAGGGCCCTGCTGGAGAGCAACCCGAGCGCCGCGACCCGTTATACAGGATCGGGGCGGCTCACCGCCGCCCTGTGTTTCTGAAGGATACTGGTAACCCAACGCGATAAACTCCAGCCCGCCTCCGGCGGGCTGATGATCTTCTAGCTGTTGCGCTTCAAATTAAAATGCACCTGATCTAATTCGGAGGCAGTTAAAAAATGAGGAGATTGTTAAGGGTGACATGTCAAGATTGTGTGAAATATTCAAAAATAATCAAAGGAGGATTGAGATGAACAAGAACACTGTATTTATTGTTGCAATGCTGACCATGGTGTGTTTCATGGGTTCAGTTCATGCCGCGGATCTGCGTTACAAAGCCAGCATTGAATCCCTGAAAGAAGCTGAAAAGGAAGCACTTTCGGATGATGCGGGCGTTGTTGTGAGCATTGGGACGCCGGAGAAGGCGTTGCCGCTGGCAGGGCAGATTTTCGAGGTGGAGGGCCATACGGCCTTTGTCATCCTGCCCGCGGGGGATCGGACAATTCGCCCGACGCCCTGGGTGTGGTACGCGCCCACGCTGCC
>PMBP01000398.1 GCA_003152975.1 Phycisphaerales bacterium
CGCGCCCGGTGCAGGAGCACCTTGACATTCATTTGCGTTTTGCCCATCACCTGAGCGACATCTTCGATCGTTTTCTGTTCGAGGTATCGCAATTCCAGGGCCTGCCACTGGTTGGCCGGGAGAGTCCGGGCCAGTCGCCGGATGTGGCGGTTTCGCTCGGCGATTTCCAACTGAGCCGAGGGACCGGCGGCGGTGTCCATGACGGCGGCCGAGTCGGGGATCGGCGCGGTGGGTCGCTGCCGCCGGTAATGGCTGACGGCCAGGCGCGAGGCGATGGTGTAAATCCAGGTCGAAAACTGCCCGATATGCCGATAGGAGCCGAGTTTGCGATAGACCCGGATGAAGGTCTCCTGCGCCAGATCCTNNGGGGCAATTGTTCGAAGGCGCGCAGGAAGGTCTCCTGCGCCAGATCCTCGGCATCCTGGGCACAGCCGGTGCGGCGGTGGAGGAACCGCACCAGTTGGCCGCCGAAGCGATCGACCAGACAACGAAAGCTGTCCGTGCAGCCCTGCTGGGCCGCACGGACAAGCTGTTCTTCCGTTTGCAGTACGCTGCGAGTCTGGGTCATGGTCTCACGGGCGTTCATCGTACCGAACCGCTCTTGCGATTATCGTTTTTTATTGGGCCGGCTTGGGCTGGGCCTGCGCCGGTTGGGGCTGCTGGGGCTGCGGTTGCTGTGCCGCGTCCAGTTGCTTTTTGATGTCGCCGGCCTCCTTGAGGGTCGCGATCAGATCGGCGCTGTCCCATTCGAAGTGCAGACCGACCGATTCATTCTCGGCGATAATCTTCATCGCATTGGCGATCTCGGCGACCTTGGGCATCTTTTCCATCGTGGCCAGCTTGACAAAAGCCAGCATTCCCTGCAGGGCCTGGTTGATCGTGGTGGCCTCATCCTTGGACTTGGTGGCCAGAGCCCCGGTGATAAAGCAACGGCCTTCTTTTTCGCCAAGGGTCAGGGTCAGGCGCTCGGCCTGTTGGAAGACGGCGGCGTTCTGGTCACCCTTGACGATCTCGCCGACCTTTTCGGCGGTGATGGTCAGGAAGGCGCCCTTGACCGGCTCGCCGATGAGGGTCTTGCCGGCGGCCGAGTCGGCCTTGCCATCGAGGACATCCAGCGCGGTCTTGATCGTATCTTCACCCTGGCTGAGCAGCAGCCGATCGGTTCCGTGCCAGACGCCGAAGATGCGCGGGCCGTTGGGATTCTTGTCGTCGATCCAACTGTCGACGGCGTACTTGCCATACTCGGCGGACTTGAAGGTCGCATTCATCCGGACCATGGAGTCGAGCTTGGCTTGGTCGAAATTGCCCTGGACCAGGACGACACCCTTGGTCTGTTCCTTTCCCTGTCCGTAGATCGTGATATTTTTGATGTCATCGAGGGGGTGGAACGAGAAGATCGCCTTGAATTCGGCCAGTTTCTGTTCGAGGCCCTGGGCGGTCAATTCGGCCCGGATGGCCTGGCCGAGCTTGGTCTTGAGGAATGCCTCGGTGTCGGCGTGAAGAACCCAGTCGGCCTTTGAGCTGACGGTCGCTTTGTTGAGGGGGGCCGCGAAGGTCGTCGCCGCCAGTACCATAGCGAGCGCCATTGCCAGTCTTGCCGTTTTCATTGCCTTGTTCCTTTCGATTGTGTTGTTGGCCATTGTACCATTTTTGCCCAATTGTTTCCAGGATTCCCCAACGGAATCGGATTCACCCTGTTACACACAGTGGATGGGGTGCAGGTTACAGAAAACGAGGTTTTTTTGCGAAATCGGGGGAGGATACACCTGTGTTTCAGTGGGAATATCGTGAAATTGACGCTACCGGGCCGGTTCGTTCGTTTGGGAGCGGATGGCCGAACCGTCACTCAAGCCAATCATTACTTGTCCAGTCCCAAGTAGGATGCGGATTCTGCGGGTTTCTTCACCTGTCTGCTCCGTACGGCCGGATGCGCGGTGAGTTATGCTTTCATAGCTGGAACCTTCCGCTGAGGACGGCGAAGTCCTCCAGGTTTACGAGGCCATCGCCGGTGACATCGTAGGGCGAATCGGCATCGAGCCAATGGAGCGACAGGTCCAAGACATCCAGAAGATCGACCTTGCCGTTGCCATCGTAGTCGCCGAGCGGTTTTACCGTGACCAACATCGTGCCCGGCTGCGTGGTCCAAGAGTACATCAGATCCTCCGGCCCAGGCCCGGTGCCATTCCTGTTCTCGTAGTATTCACAGTAATTCGACTCCGGCTGACCGGCATAGGCCCCATACCAGGCGACATTGCTATACGGCGAGTAGGGGAGAAGGCCAATCCAATACTTTTGCCCTCGATACAACATCACCGCGTCATCGGTATTGATGAACGCGTAATTGCCGATGGCGTCGGTGCGGATTCCAATGGCATCCCACGACTGCAGGACACCTCCCAGGTGGTCGGCCGCATCCGCGTAAATCAGGACCTTTACGCTATAGTCAGTATCCGGATTCACATACCCACTGTAGGTCTCCTTGTCATACGGATGTCCGATCAGCGAAAGGGTTACCCTCTCCAAGGGGCCCGTTGCTTCCGAGGTAAACTGATAGGCAGACCAAACTTCCGGCGCCGGGGTGCCGTAGTACTCGGTAAAACCTGATCCTGTCGCACCACCAATAGCCCAATTTGTATTAAAATTGGTTCCATAATAGTCGCTAAAGGCGATGTCCGCACGGACATTCGCCGTGAACACCACCACCAGTAAAGCGATAACCTGATTGATTCTCTTCACGACAATATTCTCCAAGGGTGCCGATATTGTTCAGATAACATTGTTTGACCCATTGTTGGGCGATCTTCCATCAAGCGCCAAGAACAACGGATTACGGTTCGAAGACCATGCGGACGCAGCGGCCAAGAGGACTCCCAGTACAAGTCCTGTCGTTTTCATGACCCTGTCTCCGAGGCGATTATTCCGATCAGCAAATTCCTATTCTAATCCTATATCCTATCCAAAATAGGACACAAAATCAAGGGAAAAACAGGAATACCGGAAACGCCTTCGCAGACGAGATTCGCGTCGTGCTCCGCCACTACCTCATCGAGCGTTGTCAAAGGTCGCCGGGAGGCGGTTTGGATCATTCGTCGGGAAGATAGTGTTTGCGGATGGCCTGTTCGATCTGGAGGCGGGATTTGGCGGACATCAGGTCGAGTTGGACGGTTTTTCGGTTGGGGTGGTGGCGGGAGTAGCCGGCGGCGAACTTGCGGAAGTACATCAGGCCTTTGTGTTCGGGTTTGAGCTGGAGGACCATCCGCAGGTGATCGGCGAGGACTCCGGCCTGCTCGGCGAGGTCCGGCGGGGGGGGCACCGGGCTGCCTTCGACCAGGGCGCGGGCATCGCGGAAGATCCAGGGGTTGCCGACGGCGCCGCGGGCGATGACCACACCGTCCAGGCCGCTGGAAGTCAATCGCTCGACGACCGACTCGGCGGTCATGATGTCGCCGCTGCCGATGAGCGTCAGGTGCGGGTACTGCCGCTTGACCTCGGCGAGCACCGACCAGTCGGCCTTGCCGCGGTAGAGCTGGGCGACGGTGCGGCCGTGGATGCAGACGGCGTCGGGGCCGATGGCGGCGACGCGGCGGCAGATGTCCCAGAAATCGTCGCGGGAGCGTTCGCTATCGTCAAAGCCGATCCGCAGCTTAATCATCAGGGGGCACTTGATCGCCGCGCGGGTGCGTTCGATGGCCTCGGCGACGACGGCGGGGTGGTTCATCAGGTAGCCGCCGCGACCCCGGCTAAGGACTTTGGACGCCGGGCACGCGAAGTTGAGGTCGATCAGATCAAAGCCGGACTTGACGAAGGCGGCGGCTGCGGCGGCCATCGTGGCCGGGTCCGAGCCGAGGACCTGGGCGCCGACGGGGTGCTCTTCGTCGTCGGGCAGGAACTGCAGGGTCTTGACGGCCTTGGGGTGCAGGGCGATCTTGTCGAGCAGCACGCCCGTGAAGGTCAGCGGCGAACCGAAGCGCTTGGCCAGCAGGCGCATCGCGCGGTCGGTGTAGCCGCTCAGGGCCGCCTGGTAAAACGGCACATCGAGCGTCAGCGTTCCGATTCGGAGTTGTCGGCGTTCGAGGGGGATCGGGATCATGCGCCCTCGACCAGGCGCTCGAGGACCAACTCGATGTACTTGGCCATGCCGTAGCCGCCGGTGCCGGGGGCGAAGATCTGCACGAGGCGCCAGCCGTCGCGGGCGTATTGATCCACGGCCTGCTGGTATTCCTGCATGGCTTTCCGTTTTACGCCCAGCCAGCCCTCGCCGATCCGGACGAACTTATATTCATATCGCTGTTTCATGGGATTGTCCTTGTTTTCATTTCGTTCGACCACACAGCATAGGGCCGGAGGGGGGGATTGTCAAATGGTCAGACTGCCGAATCCGTTCGATTTCAGGGTTTCGCGGTGCGAGATTACGGTTATAATGATCCGTAATTTATGGAGTGGATCACAGGCATGAAGAAGAAAATTCTTATTCTTGGATTATGTTTGTCGTTGTGTGTCGTAATTCTGTGGGAGGTCCTATCCTGCAACCATGTTCTTAACAGCCAGATACTGAGCCGCGAACCATTCAATAAGGTTCAGTTCATGCAACGCCACGCTATACTTCTAAATGTTGACATGGAAATCAAATCCATGGATGTTTCGGTGGATGAACGGTTTCATCATTGGAACAGATTGTTTACGGGTACGCTTTCCATATTCCCGCCACCTGTGTTGGCTGTCATGAAGACACAGTCTTGTTTCTTCGTTGGGAACAATGAATCCCTCTTCGAATTTGACAGTGGCTTGCAGTTGATTCGGGAAATCCCGTTGAGTTTGTTCAATCTGGGTGAAGGGTACAGATTGCTGGGTCATGCCGAGGCCTCCGGTGACAGATTGTGGTTCACGATACGACAGGAGAACCCTGTGAATGACGGTTCGATTTCCTGCCATCGATATGTTGTTGAATGGAAGGTAAATACAAATCCGGCTGAGCGAATCGTAAGCCCCGAAGTGT